>NZ_LKGW01000089.1:0-232 GCF_001467335.1 Pseudomonas sp. ICMP 10191 | reverse complement strand
GAGCCATTGCCGACCGAAACAATCTCGCAGGTCGCGGAAAAGGTCGTCGCCTCGGTCGGGCCATAGCCATTAAGCAGATGCTGTGGCGGATCATTCGCCAACACCCGGCCTATAACGGTCGGGTCCAGCACATCACCGCCAACAATCAGGTAGCGCAAGCGCGAAAAAGCCTCGCCCAGCCCCGAAGCGTATTGATGGAATAAACCGGCGGTCATCCATAGCACGGTTACGG
>NZ_LKGW01000088.1:0-244 GCF_001467335.1 Pseudomonas sp. ICMP 10191 | reverse complement strand
CCAGCGTGCTGGCGTCAAATGCAGGGTTGGAAGCGAACGCCACGCGGTCCTGAGCGTTGAAATCGGCATAACCGTTGTTGATCACCAGACGGCTTATGGCCCGATGCGGCACCAGCACACCTTTCGGAACACCCGTCGAACCAGAGGTGTACATGATGTAGGCAACACTTTCGCTTGACTGCGGCAACGCCAGATCAGTGTCTTTCAGATCGTTCAGGGGCAAACCATCGAGATCGACACGCTG
>NZ_LKGW01000087.1:0-247 GCF_001467335.1 Pseudomonas sp. ICMP 10191 | reverse complement strand
ACTCACGCCAAGGGTATCGAAGAGCCGATGACGACGGTCACCAACACCGGAAGCCAGCAGCAACTGGTGGCCGCAAGCCTGGTGCACCTTCGTGGCAACTGTGACGCGCGGGACCCCGCCGATCCGCTGCACACCATCAGCGCCGGCGGCCAGCACCACGGCCTGGTGACAGCGTTCATGGAGCGGCAGTTCGGTGCCAGCGTCGGTGCGCCTCTGGATGAGCCAGCGCCTACCGTTACGGCAGGGG
>NZ_LKGW01000086.1:0-247 GCF_001467335.1 Pseudomonas sp. ICMP 10191 | reverse complement strand
TACAGGTGGTTCAGGTGCTGGCCGGTAGGAAGGGTCAGCGTGGTCAGGTTGCTGAGCGGATCGTACTCGTAGGCCAGCGCGCCCTGAGGCGTGGTTTCTTTGACGAGGCGGCCGAGCAGGTCGTAGGCGAAGTCGATCTTTTCAGCGGTGATGCCCAGTTTTCTGCCGGTGTCCGTCGGCTTGCGCTCGATTGACAGCAGTCGGTCGCCGTCGTCGTAGGCGTAGTCCTGACGCGCATCGTCGTTGA
>NZ_LKGW01000085.1:0-248 GCF_001467335.1 Pseudomonas sp. ICMP 10191 | reverse complement strand
CCGCCGTTCCCTCACGTCCCACAGATGCACCGAAGAGGTGGGAAACCACGGTTCCGATTAGCACCATCGGCACCATGCGCAAAGGCACGATCTTCTTAGGATCATGGATCTCATCGATGATCAGGTTGTTTCCGGCATCAACGGGTTTGCCTATCAAGTGATACGCAAGTCCGACGGCGAAGCCAGCAACTGGCAGGAGCCAGAGCACCCAGGGATGGGCTTCTCGCCATTGGGTGGCATGATCCAAA
>NZ_LKGW01000084.1:0-256 GCF_001467335.1 Pseudomonas sp. ICMP 10191 | reverse complement strand
CCCCTATCGCAGGGCGTCCGCGCTTGCCTGCGGTGTTGCTATAAAACGGCGCCACTTGCGCCTCCAGCTGGGCCCAGGGCACCAACTGTTCAAGGTCAGCCAGGAAGCGATCTCGGCGAGTCTGCTTTTTCTTGCCGGTATATTCGAGTTCGGAGAAGGTTTTCTGCACGCGCGTAACGCTCACGGAGAGGGAGGCTGGTTGAAGGAACTTAGTGTGCCAAGGGTGGGGACAGTTGGCTATTTTTGCAGCGCCTCC
>NZ_LKGW01000083.1:0-265 GCF_001467335.1 Pseudomonas sp. ICMP 10191 | reverse complement strand
ACAGCTGGTCGTGCTTTTCGGCGAACAGCGTGATGTTGCCGCCGGAGCCAACGTGCATTGGCGTATCGAGGCTGGTGTTCTCGCTGCGGGTGCCTCGCTTGGTCGGCACCTTGTAGTCGAGCTTGTGTTTGATCTTCACCTGGCTGGATTCGCCGATCTGGGAGAAGTCCAGGGTGATGACCACCTTCCCGGCTTTGCCGTGATCGACAACGCCTGCGGCAACTTCGGAAAGGGCGTGGCCTATCTGGCTGGCGAAAGCCCCGCC
>NZ_LKGW01000082.1:0-265 GCF_001467335.1 Pseudomonas sp. ICMP 10191 | reverse complement strand
AGCAGAAGACGGAAGAGAACTTTTCGGCGGTCGGTTTCGAGCTTTCCAGCCCCATCGATATGGAAGGCCAGCAGCTGCCGGCGCAGCAAATCACCAAGTTGTGCCGCTGGGCGATGCGCGGCCAGTACCGGCAGGAGGCTTGCGCCTACACAGGCACCGCGTATTTCGACAAGAAGAACGAACCCACCGACAACCCTGCGCTTGACCGCTGCGGGGGCTGGTGGAGCAGCTGCAAGTTGCGCGGCAATACCCGCCGGTTCGGCGG
>NZ_LKGW01000081.1:0-266 GCF_001467335.1 Pseudomonas sp. ICMP 10191 | reverse complement strand
GTCAAGGAAATCCACGAAAGCTTCAAGTACGACAACTCGGGCCTTGGGCCTGCTGCGCAGATTGTTGTCGCCATCCTGATGGCGGCGGTGATGGGCCCAGCAGGCTTTGGTTTAAGCGCTGGTATTGGCGGCGCTGTAGCAACCAGCGTTGCGACGACGGCGGTCACGAGCACGATCAACAACAAGGGTGATCTTGGCGCTGTTTTCAAAGACGTGACGTCTTCCAGCGCCATCAAGGGATACGCCATGGCGGGCGTCATGGCAGG
>NZ_LKGW01000080.1:0-269 GCF_001467335.1 Pseudomonas sp. ICMP 10191 | reverse complement strand
TTGCCAGAAAAACCAGCCTTGTGAACATTTCCATTCCCTTGTATGTGCCTATTTGTGGGGCAAGCTTCCCGGAATTGGAGTCCCTCCCTCTACGCATGCGTCGGGTATGATTCAACGTATGTCTTTTTCACTTCGATGCAGGTAATGGAAGACCTGTTTCAGGATCGAGGTTTTTTTCTGCCGCCATTCGTTGAATCAGCTCTTCCGATGGAGGCGAAGGTGGTGCAGCGGCATCACGATCACGCTTCCATTTGAACGTGCCGTCCCAC
>NZ_LKGW01000079.1:0-121234 GCF_001467335.1 Pseudomonas sp. ICMP 10191 | reverse complement strand
CGGAAGTGGGGCGAATTATAGACACCTCACAGAGGGCGTCAACCGTTAATTTCAAAAATCTTCACCCTGCTTTGTTACGCCCCAGCAAACACGGGAGATCCTCTTTAAAGACGATCTCCCTCCCGCAGAATTTACAGGCTGGGAAATGCAAATTGCGACGCTTCGTGGCTCGCACGCTGCGGCCAGCGCTGGGTAATTGCCTTGCGACGGGTATAGAAGCGCACACCATCGGGACCGTACGCATGCAGGTCGCCGAACAGGGAACGCTTCCAGCCACCAAAGCTGTGATAGGCCACCGGTACCGGCAGTGGAACATTGACCCCGACCATCCCCACTTCAATCTCGTCGCAGAACAGACGCGCCGCTTCGCCATCGCGGGTAAAGATGCAAGTGCCGTTGCCATATTCGTGATCGTTGATCAGTTGCATGGCCTGCTCAAGGCTGTCCACGCGCACGATGCACAGCACCGGCCCGAAAATCTCTTCTTTATAGATACGCATCTCTGGCGTTACGCGATCGAACAGGCAGCCACCCATGAAGAAGCCCTGTTCATGCCCGGCAACCTGAAGGTTGCGCCCGTCCACCACCAGAGTCGCGCCCGCCTGCACACCGTCCTCTATATAGCCGCCGACCTTGTCGCGATGCTGCCCGGTGACCAGCGGCCCCATATCCAGGCCACAGGTCGTGCCCGCGCCGATCTTCAGGCTCTGGATTTGCGGAACCAGCTTGGCCACCAATGCATCAGCGATCTGATCGCCGACGCATACCGCGACCGAAATCGCCATGCAACGCTCGCCGCAGGACCCGTAGGCAGCGCCCATCAAGGCACTCACGGCGTTGTCCAGATCGGCATCCGGCATCAACACCGCATGATTCTTGGCACCACCGAGCGCTTGAACGCGCTTGCCCCGCGCTGCGCCTTCCTTATAGATGTACTCGGCAATCGGTGTGGAACCGACGAAGCTCAATGCCTTGACCTCCGGCGCTTCGATCAGCGCATCGACCGCGACCTTGTCACCGTGAACCACATTGAGCACACCCTTCGGCAGCCCCGCTTCATGCAGCAGCTCGGCAATCAACAATGTGGAGCTGGGATCGCGTTCCGAAGGTTTGAGGATGAAGCAGTTACCACACGCAATGGCCAGCGGGTACATCCACAGCGGCACCATGGCCGGGAAGTTGAACGGGGTAATACCGGCAACGATACCCAGCGGCTGAAAGTCAGACCACGCATCGATGTTCGGCCCGACGTTGCGGCTGTATTCACCCTTGAGCACTTCAGGCGCAGCGCAAGCGTATTCCACGTTTTCAATACCACGCTTCAGCTCGCCCGCCGCATCTTCCAGGGTCTTGCCGTGCTCTTCACTGATCAATTGGGCAATACGTGACTCATTCTGCTCAAGCAGTTGCTTGAAACGGAACATCACCTGAGCACGCTTGGCCGGCGGCGTATTGCGCCACGCCGGAAAGGCAGCCTTGGCCGAGTCGATTGCCTTCTGGACTGTTTCGCGATCGGCCAGCGCCACGGTGTGGATAACCTGCCCGGTCGACGGGTTGAAGACATTGGCGCTACGACCTTCAGCAGAAACGAACTCGCCGTGGATCAGGTGTTGAATGCTGCTCATGGAAAACTCCGGATAAAGGCAACGGGCGTGAATCAGCTCACACCCGATGCGATAAAGGCACTTATATAAGAAGAGAGCCTGCCAGCGCGGTCAGTCGACCAGGTTGAGGGTTTCGCCGACGGCATCGAACAATCGATCCAGATCCTGCGCCTGGCTGTTGAAGGTCGGTCCGAATTGCAGGGTGTCACCGCCGAAGCGCACGTAGAAACCGGCTTTCCACAGCTTCATGCCTGCCTCGAAGGGCCGCACGATGGCGTCGCCGTCACGCGGTGCGAGCTGGATGGCACCTGCCAGACCGTAATTGCGGATATCGACCACGTTTTTCGCGCCCTTGATACCGTGCAGCGCACGTTCAAAATGCGGCGCGACGGCTGCGGCCTGCTGCACCAGGTTCTCCCGCTGCAGCAGTTCAAGCGCCGCCAGCCCGGCTGCACAGGCTACGGGGTGAGCGGAATAGGTGTAGCCGTGAGGGAATTCGACGGCGTACTCCGGCGTTGGCTGATTCATGAACGTTTGATAGATCTCGCTGCTGGCGATTACCGCGCCCATGGGGATGGCGCCATTGGTGATCTGCTTGGCGATGCACATCAGGTCAGGCGTGACCCCGAAACTGTCGGCGCCAAACATCGAGCCCGTACGACCGAAGCCGGTAATGACTTCGTCGAAGATCAGCAGGATATTGTGCTGATCACAAATTTCACGCAGGCGCTTGAGATAGCCCTGCGGAGGAACGATCACACCGGCCGAACCCGCCATGGGTTCGACGATTACCGCAGCGATGTTCGACGCATCATGCAACTCGATCAACTTGAGCATCTCGTCAGCCAGCGCGATACCGCCCGCCTCGGGCATGCCCTTCGAGTACGCATTGCTGGCCAGCAGGGTGTGCGGCAAGTGGTCGACGTCCATCAACTGGCCGAACATCTTGCGATTGCCATTCACTCCGCCCAGGCTGGTGCCCGCCACGTTCACACCGTGATAGCCGCGTGCCCGACCGATCATCTTGGTCTTGGTCGCCTGGCCTTTCAGCCGCCAGTAGGCACGCACCATCTTCACCGCCGTATCCGCGCACTCGGAACCCGAGTTGGTATAGAAGACGTGGTTGAGATTGCCCGGCGTCAGGTCGGTAATCTGTTCTGCCAGCTGGAACGACAGGGGATGCCCGAACTGAAAGCCTGGTGAGTAATCCAGCACACCCAGCTGCCGGGAAACGGCTTCCTGAATTTCCTTGCGCGTGTGCCCAGCCCCGCATGTCCATAGACCTGAGAGTGCATCGTAGATCTTGCGCCCCTTGTCGTCTGTCAGATAGCTGCCATGCGCGGCCACGACCATGCGCGGGTCGCGCTGGAAATTTCGATTCGCGGTGTAGGGCATCCAGTGAGCATCAAGCTTCAACTGATGGGTGACAGGCACATCGGACACTTCGAACATATTCATGGGAGCAAGCCTCGCAGGCGCTAAACGAAAGGTCATTGCCGCCAAGGTGCCACGCGGCTAAAGTTCATGAAACCCGCCTTTTATGATCTTTGGTTTGGTAATCACTAAACAATGAATATCCGTCGTTCCGATCCGGTGTCGCAGGTCAGTGATTTTGATATCCGCTTGCTGCGCCTATTCAAAAGCGTCGTCGAGGCGGGCGGCTTTTCTGCGGCTGAAAGCGTGCTCGGCATTGGCCGATCAGCGATCAGCCAGCAGATGAGTGATCTGGAACAACGCCTTGGCCTGCGCCTGTGCCAGCGAGGCCGCGCCGGCTTTTCCCTGACCGACGAAGGGCGCGAGGTCTATCAGTCGTCGTTGCAATTGCTCAGCGCGCTGGAAAGTTTCAGGACAGAGGTCAACGGCCTGCACCAGAACCTGCGCGGCGAGCTGAACATCGGCCTGACCGACAACCTGGTCACCCTCCCCCACATGCGCATCACCCATGCCCTGGCCCGGCTGAAAGAGCGCGGGCCGGGCGTGCACATCAACATCCGCATGATCGCCCCCGCCGAGGTCGAGCGCGGTGTACTCGACGGCGGCCTGCATGTCGGCGTCGTGCCGCAGGCCAGTGCCTTGCCGGGGCTTGAGTATCATCCGTTGTACAGCGAGCGTTCGCTGCTCTATTGCGCGGTCGGGCATCCCCTGTTTTACGCCGAGAATGCCACGCTGGATGACGCACGTCTCGCACAGCAGGAAGCCATTGCTCCGACCTTTCGCCTGCCCAACGAGATCCAGGACCACTATCAGGCACTGACCTGCACGGCCAGCGCGTCCGACCGGGAGGGCATCGCCTTCCTGATTCTGACCGGCCGCTACATAGGCTACCTGCCCGATCATTACGCCAACGCCTGGGTGCAGGAAGGCAGGCTGCGCGCATTGAAACCGGATTCGAAGTTCTACGACCTCAATCTGGTGACCGTCACCCGCAAAGGCCGGCGCCCTCATTTGGTGCTGGAGAGCTTTCTGGAAACACTTGCCGCTACCCGATGACACATTTCTGCCCTGCACCTGGCCGGTTCGCCGACGCTGCAGAGCGCGTTGAAAGCGCTATCAGGCTGATATTTATTGAAATAAATGGAATCAAATAAAAATAAGCTGAGCAACTGGACAGTTTTTTGCAGTAGTCCCGAACAACGACACGCCAGCACATGGCATTTCCCCGTCCGAGAACTCGCCATGCAGCCTGAAACACTCGACAACGATGATCTGATCTACGGCCTGGACGACCGCCCCAAACCCTGGACGGCGATATTGGCCGCGTTCCAGCACGTTCTCGCCAGCTTCGTGGGGATCATCACCCCGCCCCTGATCATCGGCTCGACCCTTGGCCTGACACAGTACATGCCGTACCTGATCAGCATGGCCTTGATGGTCTCGGGCACCGGCACCTTCATCCAGGCACGCCGCCCGTTCGGTATCGGCGCGGGCATGATCTGCCTGCAAGGCACCAGCTTCGCCTTCCTGGGCGCAGTGTTGTCCGCAGGCTTTCTGGTCAAGCAGCGCGGCGGCAGCCCGGAGGACATCATGGCGATGATCTTCGGCGTGTGCTTTTTCGGTGCCTTGGTGCAGATCGCGCTGAGTCGCTGCATTGGCCAGTTGCGAAGGGTCATCACGCCACTGGTGACCGGTATTGTCATCACGCTGATTGGTGTGAGCCTGATCAAGGTAGGCGTGACAGACCTGGGCGGCGGCTTCAACGCACCGGACTTCGGCGCCCCGGTTAATCTGGCGCTGGGCGGGTTCGTGCTGGCCGTGATCATTGTGCTCAATCGATCGAATACGCCCTGGGTACGTTTGTCAGCCATCATCATCGGCCTGGCGGTGGGCAGTCTGGCCGCATGGTTCAGCGGCAAACTGGTGCCGCAACCCCTTCACGACCTGCCGTTGATCAGCGTACCGGTGCCGTTCCGCTTCGGCTTCAATTTCGACTGGAGCGCTTTCCTGCCTGTCGCGCTGATTTATCTGATCAGCAGTATCGAGACGGTCGGCGACCTGACCGCCAACTGCATGCTCGCGCGCCAGCCCATCAGCGGCCCGAGTTACCTGGCGCGCCTCAAGGGCGGTGTACTGGGTGATGGCGTGAGCTGCATGATCGCCGCGACCTTCAGCGCATTTCCCAATACCACCTTTGCGCAGAACAACGGCGTGATCCAGTTGACCGGCGTTGCCAGTCGCTATGTCGGGCTGTACATCGGCGCGGTGCTGTTCGTGCTCGGGCTGTTTCCGCACATTGGTGCCATCGTCCAGCAGATCCCCAAGCCGGTGCTCGGCGGCGCAACGCTGGTCATGTTCGGCAGCGTCGCCGCCGCCGGGGTACGCATTCTGGCCCAGTCACCGCTGGACCGACGCAGCATGCTGATCATTGCCACCTCATTGGGTGTCGGTCTGGGTATTGCGGCGCAACCTGCGCTGCTGCATCAGTTGCCGAAACTGGTGCAGAACCTGTTCGATTCGGCCATCACCAGCGGCGGTATCACGGCCATTGTCATGTGCCTGCTGATTCCGGAAGGCAAAGTCGCCGCCGTTCCGAGCGCCGATGCAGCGGAACCCAAACCTGTGGAGCAACCACGATAACTTTACTTGCCGCGCCCGCACCGACGCTTGCGAGATGCTCGCCGGTGCGCTATCTGTTCATTCGTCGCGCCCTACGACCTGTCCGGAATTGCCCATGACCCTTGAAGTCCCCGCACACAGCGCTCACGTCACCAAGCCTGCAAGCCGTATTCGTCAGAAGAACGAAGAAGCGATCATCCAGGCAGCCGAAGATGAATTTGCCCGCCACGGTTTCAAGGGCACCAGCATGAACACCATCGCGATCAAGGCCGGGCTGCCGAAAGCCAATCTGCATTACTACTTCACCAACAAACTCGGCCTGTATGTCGCAGTGCTCAGCAACATCATCGATTTGTGGGACAGCACCTTCAACCACCTCAGCGTCGAAGACGATCCGGCAGAGGCGCTGGCCCGCTATATTCGCGCCAAGATGGAATTCTCGCGCCGCCAGCCACAGGCTTCGCGGATCTTCGCCATGGAGATCATCAGCGGCGGCGAATGCATGAGCGAGTATTTCAGCCAGGATTACCGCCTGTGGTTCCAGGGCCGGGCAGCGGTCTTTCAAGCCTGGATCGACGCCGGCAAGATGGACCCCGTCGACCCGGTGCACCTGATCTTTCTGCTATGGGGCAGCACCCAGCACTATGCCGACTTCGCCTCGCAGATCTGTCGCGTCACCGGTCGTTCTCGACTGACTCGCCAAGACATGGATCAGGCCAGCAACAATCTCATTCGAATCATTCTCAAAGGTTGTGGGCTCACCCCGCCAGCCTTGTAGAATCGTCGCCCTGACGTCAGCTGGACACACGCATGCCTTTTACCCTGATCGGCCCTTGCGAGTTTCGTGAAGAAATCCGCAAGAGCCGCTTCATCACCCTCGCCGCCCCCATCGCCAGCCCGGCCGACGCACAGGCGTTCATCGAGCAGCACAGTGACCTGAACGCCACCCACAATTGCTGGGCCTGGAAGCTCGGTGGCCAGTATCGCAGCAACGATGACGGCGAACCGGGCGGCACTGCAGGCAGGCCGATTCTGGCCGCCATCGAAGCGCAGGAGTTCGATCAGGTCGTGGTGCTGGTGATCCGCTGGTACGGCGGCATTCAACTGGGGACCGGCGGCCTGGCCCGCGCCTATGGCGGCGGTGCCAACAAATGCCTGCAGCAGGCCGAGCGTCTGCCGCTGATCCAGCGCGCGTCGTTCCACCTTGAATGCAGCTTCAGCGAGCTGGCGCTGGTCAAGCTGCGTCTCGGCGAACTGAACGGTCTGGTGGAAAGCGAAAACTTCATGGCCAACGGTGTGCAGATGTCCATCGCCATCGGCCCCGAGCACACCGACACCCTGCAGCGCCAACTGGCCGATCTGAGTCGCGGCAGAATCCTTCTGCACGCAGCGCCGGAGCAATAGCCGGAGCCTCTGAGCCACATGTCACAATTGCCCACATCTACTGTGCATCCGGCTGTGGATAAGCTGAGCACACTCCACCGCGAGCCTTGCCGGGCTTGCGTTTCAGGCGAATGATCGTTTTTTGAGCAATTGCCGGGCGTGGATCCATAAAGAGTGCAAAAACAGCCTGTTAGCACTTGTTAGTGCCTTTGGATGTTAACCGCCGCCGCATTATTCTCACTCAACCGGCTTGCGCACAGTATCTGTGGAAGAACCTGTGGATAACAGGTGCAAGGGTCGCGCATTGCTTCAGCGCACCGCCCTCCACGTCCGCTGTACATTTTTTGTTCAAATCAAAGGGCCACATTGGCCCGCGCCAGGCAAGCACGCCCCGAACTGGTGCTGAAACGAGCGCCGTCGATAGGCGAAGGCCGGTGACAGAGCCGAAAACTCCGTGCCTGGCCTCGATTCAACGAATCGGACGCGAATCCTGACTCCTTGGCCAGGATTTTGCTTTATCCACACGCGACCCACTTCTGCCTCAGAGCCTTTCATGTCAAACCACGCGATAGCTGCGCGCCTGCAACTGCGCCACATCACCAAACGATATCCCGGCTGCCTGGCCAACGACGCTGTCGACCTGACGATTCAGCCCGGAGAGATTCACGCCCTGCTGGGTGAAAACGGTGCGGGCAAAAGCACGCTGATGAAGATCATCTACGGCGTGACGCAGCCCGACGCCGGGACGATCATCTGGCAAGGCCAGGTGCAGACCATGCGCAATCCGGCACAGGCCAGAAGCCTGGGCATCGGCATGGTTTTCCAGCATTTTTCGCTGTTCGAAACCCTCAGCGTCGCGCAAAACATCGCGCTGGCGATGGGCGCAGCGGCGGGCACGCCCAAGCAACTCGAACCGCGCATCCGCGAGGTCTCACAACGCTACGGCATGGCAGTGGAGCCCCAGAGGCTAGTCCACAGCCTGTCGATTGGTGAGCGGCAGAAAGTCGAGATCATTCGCTGCCTGATGCAGGACATTCGCCTGTTGATCCTCGACGAGCCCACGTCGGTGTTGACGCCTCAGGAAGCCGATGAGCTGTTCGTGACTCTGCGGCATCTGGCCCGAGAAGGCTGCAGCATTCTGTTCATCAGTCACAAGCTGGGCGAAGTGCGCGCGCTGTGTCACAGCGCGACTGTACTGCGCAACGGCCGGGTCTCCGGGCACTGCATTCCCGCTGAATGCTCCGATCTGGAACTGGCGCGCTTGATGGTCGGTGATGCCGAAGGGCTGACCGCGCAGTATGAGAAAGTCAGCGGCAGCACAGCCTTTTTGCGCATCGAAAAACTGTCCTGGCACAACCCGGACCCGTTCGGCTGCTCACTCAAAGACCTCAGCCTGGAAGTACGCAGCGGCGAAATCGTCGGTATCGCGGGCGTGGCCGGGAATGGTCAGGATGAGTTGCTGGCGCTGCTCAGCGGCGAACAGACCTTGCCCCATGCCCAGGCGGCGACTCTGCGTTTTGAGGATGCCCCGGTCGGCAACCTGCGGCCCGATGCGCGGCGCAAGCGTGGCCTGGCATTCGTCCCGGCCGAGCGCCTGGGGCATGGCGCAGTGCCGGAACTCAGTCTTGCCGACAACGCGCTGCTTACCGCCTTTCAGCAAGGGCTGGTGAACAATGGCCTGATCCAGCGCAGCAAGGTGCGCGCACTGGCTGACGAAATCATTCGGCGCTTTGCGGTCAAGACCCCGGATGCCCAGGCCCCGGCGCGCAGTCTGTCGGGCGGCAACCTGCAGAAATTCATCCTCGGTCGGGAAATTCTGCAAAAGCCGAAACTGTTGATTGCCGCGCATCCCACCTGGGGCGTTGATGTCGGCGCTGCGGCGGCGATCCATCGGGCGCTGATTGCCTTGCGCGACGCGGGGGCCGCCATTCTGGTGATCTCCGAAGACCTGGACGAGTTGTTCCAGATCAGCGACCGACTCGCCGCCCTGAGTGGCGGACAGCTTTCCGACCTGATCCCCACTGAACAGACCAGCACCGTGCAAATCGGCGGCTGGATGGCGGGACAGTTCGATCATTCTCAACCCCAAGCCCACGTGCCTGGTTAACGGAGCGAAACATGCTGCTTTCTCTGGAACCGCGCGGCCAGCAATCGCGCGCGATGTTGTGGTGCTCCCCTTTACTGGCTGCGGTGCTGACCCTGGTCTGCGGTTCACTGCTGTTCATCGGCCTGGGCCTGAACCCTTGGGTGACGCTGCACACCTTGCTGATCGCGCCGGTCAGCGACTGGTACGGCCTGTCGGAATTGATGGTCAAGACCCTGCCGATTCTGCTCTGCGCGCTGGGTCTGGCGGTCGCCTATCAGGCGCGTATCTGGAACATCGGGGCGGAAGGCCAGTTGCTGCTCGGCGCATTGGCGGGCAGTGCCGTGGCGGTGAATATCATCGAGATGGAGAGTCGTTGGGCACTGGTCATGGTGCTGCTGGCCGGCACCCTCGCCGGCGCGGCCTGGGCGGGCGTGACCGCCTGGCTGCGCACGCACTTCAACGCCAATGAAATCCTCACCAGCATCATGCTCAACTACATCGCCCTCAACTTGCTGCTGTACTTCGTCCACGGGCCGCTGAAGGACCCGGCCGGCATGAACTTCCCGGAGTCAGCGACTTTCGGCGACGCCAGCCGTCTGCCGCTGTTGATGGAGGATGGCCGCGCGCACATCGGCGTGTACTTCGCCCTGCTTGCGCTGGTCGCGGTGTGGGTGCTGCTGCAGCGCAGTTTCGTCGGTTTTCAGATCAAGGTGCTGGGCCTGGACAAGCGTGCTGCCGGGTTCGTCGGCTTTCGAGAAAAACGCCTGGTTTGGCTCGCACTGTTGATCAGTGGCGCGCTGGCCGGGCTGGCCGGCGTATCGGAAGTGACCGGGCCGATCGGTCAACTGGTGCCGCAGGTCTCGCCAGGTTACGGCTATGCCGCGATCACCGTGGCCTTTCTCGGCCGCCTCAACCCCATCGGCATTCTGTTCTCCAGCCTGTTGATCGCCCTACTGTATCTGGGCGGAGAAAGCGCGCAAATGACCTTGAACCTGCCGTTGGCAATCACGCAGTTGTTTCAGGGGATGATGCTGTTTTTCCTGCTGGCCTGTGATGTGCTGATTCTCTATCGCCCACGTTTGAAACTGCACTGGGCCAAGCGCCAGATGACAGCCGTCACAGGAGCCGCATGATGGATATCGACCTGCTGAGCAACATTTTCTACGCCATGGTCCGCTGCGGAACCCCCTTGCTGCTGGTGGCGCTGGGCGAACTTATCTGCGAAAAAAGCGGCGTCATCAACCTCGGTCAGGAAGGCATGATGCTGTTTGGCGCAGTGATCGGTTTCATCGTCGCCCTGAACACCGGCAACCTCTGGCTGGGTGTGCTGCTGGCGATGCTTGCAGGCATGCTGCTGTCGGCACTGTTTGCCCTGGTGGCACTGGTGTTCAACGCCAATCAGGTCGCGACCGGGCTGGCGCTGACCATCTTCGGCGTTGGCCTTTCCAGCTTTGTCGGGGCCGCCTGGGTCGGCAAACCGTTGAGCGGTTTCGAACCGGTGGCCATCCCGCTGCTCAGTGACATTCCGCTGATCGGCCGCATGCTGTTTGCCCAGGACTTGCTGGTCTACCTGTCCTTTGCGCTGTTTGCACTGGTCGCCTGGGCGCTGCTGAAAAGCCGCGTCGGGCTGATTATCCAGGCGGTCGGCGAAAATCCCGATGCGGCCAGCGCCATGGGCTTGCCAGTGTTGCGTGTACGCACGTTGGCCGTGCTGTTCGGCGGCGCAATGGCTGGGCTGGCCGGGGCCTACCTGTCGCTGGCCTACACGCCGATGTGGGCAGAAAACATGAGCGCCGGACGCGGCTGGATAGCCTTGGCGCTGGTGGTGTTCGCCAGCTGGCGCGTGTGGCGTCTACTGCTCGGTGCGTACCTGTTCGGCCTCGCCAGCATCCTGCACCTGGTCGCGCAAGGCATCGGCCTGGCCATCCCGTCCAACCTGCTGGCGATGCTGCCTTACCTCGCCACCATCATCGTCCTCGTCCTGCTCTCCCGCGACGCCTTGCGCACCCGGCTGTATGCGCCGGTATCGCTGGGCCAGCCTTGGCGGGCGGGGCATTGAGGGAGCTCGCGGCGCAGATGGTTGACGCAGAGCGTCATGAACGGCATTCCCACGCTGGAGCGTGCGGAACGATAATCCCGACTATCGCGCCGATGCTCAGCGTCAGACATCTACCTTGAACGTTTCCGGCTCACGGAGATTCCAACACTGCATAGGCAGTAGTACGCTGCGGGGTCGAAACTTTCGAGAGGCCTTGCTGGCACTGCCATGGAGTCTGTCTCTCAATCTGCCAAGGAATCATTCATGACCACTACCAAGAAAACCGCCCTGATCATCGGTGCTTCGCGTGGCCTGGGCCTCGGGCTGGTGCAGCGCTTGACCGAACAGGGCTGGCAGGTCACCGCCACGGTGCGTGATCCGCAGAACGCTGAAAACCTCAAAGCGGTCGAGGGCGTGCGCATCGAAGCGGTGGATCTGGACGAAACGGCCTCGCTTGAAGTGCTGGTCCAGAAGCTGCGCGGTGAAGTGTTCGACGTGCTGTTCGTCAATGCCGGCATCAGTGGCGCGGCACACCAGAGCGCGGCGAAGTCTACCGCTGCCGAACTCGGGCAGTTGTTCCTGACCAACGCGGTGGCACCGATTCGTCTGGCCGAACGCTTCGTCGATCAACTTCGTCCCGGCACGGGCGTCCTGGCGTTCATGAGTTCGTGGCTGGGCAGCGTCACTTGCCCGGACGGCGCAAACCTTGCGTTGTACAAGGCCAGCAAGGCTGCACTCAATTCGATGACCAATACCTTTGTCACCGAGCTGGGCGAGAACCGTCCTACCGTTTTGTCTATGCATCCGGGCTGGGTGAAGACCGACATGGGCGGCGAAAATGCCGCCATCGACGTGATGACCAGCACCACTGGGCTTGTCGAACAGCTCAATGCCTACGCCGGCAAGGGCGGCCATCACTTCATCGACTACCAGGGCAAGACGATTGCCTGGTAATCGGCTGCTCGACTAGAATCGCCGTCCTTCGCCGGGGCGCACCTGACCCCGGCGACCCTGGATCAGCAGACAGGGCAACACTGAGCTGGCTAACCTGAACCTGTCTTTCAGAGGAGCCGGCCCATGCCTGCGATCCGTATCTGGTTGAAAAATCCCCTTGCCGTGTTCACTGCCAATGACCTGGACGCCCGTGGCGGTCTGGTGATCGAAGGCGGCGTCATCACTGAAGTGCTGGCCGCCGGGCAGCTCCCGTCAACGCCCTGCACTCAGACGTTCGATGCCCGTGAGCATGTGTTGCTGCCGGGGTTGATCAACACGCACCATCACTTCTATCAAACCCTCACGCGGGCCTGGGCACCAGTGGTCAATCAGCCGTTGTTCCCTTGGCTGAAAACCCTGTACCCGGTATGGGCGCGCCTGACGCCGGAGAAGCTCGCGGTCGCCAGCAAGGTGGCGCTGGCCGAGCTGTTACTGTCCGGGTGCACAACCGCTGCTGACCACCACTATCTGTTTCCCGACGGGCTTGAACACGCTATCGATGTTCAGGTGCAGAGCGTTCGGGAGCTGGGCATGCGCGCGATGCTGACGCGCGGTTCGATGAGCCTGGGCGAAGCGGATGGAGGCTTGCCGCCGCAGCAAACCGTGCAGCAGGGCGAGGTGATTCTGGCCGACAGCCAGCGTTTGATCGAGACCTACCATGAGCGTGGTGACGGCGCGAAGATCCAGATCGCGCTGGCACCCTGCTCGCCGTTTTCGGTCACGCCGCAGATCATGGCCGAGAGTGCGGCCATGGCAGAAAAACTCGACGTGCGCCTGCACACCCACCTGGCTGAAACCCTCGACGAAGAAGACTTCTGCCTGCAACGCTTCGGCCTGCGCACCGTGGATTATCTGGACAGTGTCGGCTGGTTGGGACCGCGTACCTGGCTGGCCCATGGCATCCACTTCAACCCCGACGAAATCGCCCGTCTCGGCGCAGCAGGTACGGGTGTCTGCCACTGCCCGAGCTCGAACATGCGCCTGGCCTCCGGCATCTGTCCGACCCTGGACCTGCTCGCTGCTGGCGCGCCGTTGGGGCTTGGGGTCGATGGTTCGGCGTCCAACGACGCATCGAACATGATCCTGGAAACCCGCCAGGCGCTTTACCTGCAACGCCTGCGCTACGGCGCCGAAAAAATCACTCCGCAGCTCGTGCTGGGCTGGGCCACCAAGGGGTCGGCGCAATTGCTGGGACGCACTGACCTCGGTGAACTGGCGGTGGGTAAACAGGCTGATCTGGCGTTGTTCAAGCTGGACGAACTGCGCTTTTCCGGCAGCCATGATCCGCTGTCAGCGCTGCTGCTGTGCGGCGCGGACCGTGCCGATCGGGTGATGATCGCAGGACAATGGCGAGTGATCGACGGCCAGGTCGAAGGCCTGGACATCAAGCAGTTGATTGCCGATCACAGCCAGGCCGCGCGGGAGTTGATTCGGGGCTGAACGTGCGGGGCGATAATCTCAACTATCGTGCGACGCTCCGCGTCGGCATGCCGTTCAGGACGCTCTGCGTCCTCTTGCGACGCAGAGCGTGGGAGCGATAGGCAATAGGCCCTAAAGCCCCAGACACGAGAGCATGATGAACGTCGCGAACAGCACGAAGTGGGTCATGCCTTCGATGGCGTTGGTTTCGCCGTCGTTGAGGTTGATGGCGGACACCAGCAGGGTGATGAAGATCATCACGGTCTGCACCGGAGTCATGGCCATCTGGAAAGGCTGGCCACTGTAAAGCGCCATGGCTTCCATGACCGGAACGGTCAGGATCACGGTCGACAGCGACGCACCCAGGGCGATGTTGACCACCGACTGCATGCGGTTGGCCAGCGCGGCACGCAGGGCCGTGAGGATCTCCGGCGCGGCAGAGATGGCGGCGACCAGGATGGCGGTCATCACCGGCGGTGCACCGGTGCCTTCCAGGCCCAGGTCAACCGTCTTCGACATCACTTCGGCCAGCGCGCCGATCACCACCACGCCGACAACCAGTGTGGCAATTGAGCGGGTCAGATTGACCGGTTCTGCGTGCTCTTCAGCCGTATTGGAACCCTGACTCTGACGCTTCTTCTTTTCCGGGTAGCTGTAGCTGAAAAAGTAACTGTGCGGCCCGACCTGCATGCGCAGGAACAGGGTGTAGAGCAGGATCATCGCGCCGATGGTAAACGCCGAATAGATCTTCCAGTCACCCTTGGGAATGAACTCGGGTACGACCATCGACACGCCCATCGCGGTGAGGATCATCACGCTGTAGGTGCGCGCCGAATCATCGTTGTATGACTGCTCGCCGTGCTTGATACCGCCCATCAGCGCCGCAAGACCGAGGATGCCGTTGATGTCGAGCATCACCGCCGAATAAATCGTGTCCCGCACCAGCGTTGGCGACGGCTCGTTGCTCATCATGATCGCCAGGATCACCACTTCGACCGTCACCGCCGACAGCGTGAGGATCATCGTGCCGTAAGGATCGCCGACCTTTTCCGCCAGCATCTCGGCATGGTGGGCAACGCGCATCGAGGCGCAGATGATGAACGCGACCAGCGCCAGCCCGGACACCAGCGCCACGACCTGACCGTTGCCTACCAGCACGTGCTCCAGTGGATAAGCGACGAACATGGCAATGATTGCCAGCAACAGAAACTTTTCTTGCTTGAGCAATGCGCCCATTTTTATTCCCCAAACCTTGCGACATCGCCGCGGATGTACATGAAGGTGGCCAACAGTGAAGCGTGTCAGAGTAGCTTGTGTGACAAAAGGTTTCATAAAATAGCCCGAATGCGAACCGCACCCACGCGTAAATGACTTTTGATCCCGTCGCCACGATGTGAAATAGTGCCCGCCGTTTTCAACAATAGTGCCTGCCGTTTTCTTCGCGGCCTTCAGGGCGCGCCTGTTTTTCCTGATTCCGTTTTGTTAGAAAGGACCTTTGCCATGCGTGCTTTTCGACTTCCGCATCTGCTGGCTTGCGGCCTGCTGACCCTGATGGCGAGTGCAGCCCAGGCCGCACCTATCGACATCGATGACGGCCAACACAAAGTTCACCTGCCTGACACCCCCAAGCGCGTGGTGGTGCTGGAGTTTTCGTTTCTCGACGGACTGGCTTCGGTCGGTGTGACGCCGGTCGGTGCCGCCGACGATGGCGATGCCAACCGCGTACTGCCCAAGGTGCGCAAGGCCGTCGGCGAATGGCAGTCTGTGGGCCTGCGCTCGCAACCCAATATAGAAGTGATCGCGCGGCTCAAGCCGGACCTGATCATTGCCGACCTCGGTCGCCATCAGGCGCTGTACAACGACCTCGCCAGCCTGGCACCGACGCTGATGCTGCCGTCACGCGGCGAGGATTATCAGGGCAGTCTGAAATCTGCCGAGCTGATCGGCGTGGCGCTGGGCAAAGGCCCAGAGATGCAGGCGCGGATCGCGGAGAACCGCCAGCACCTGAAGACTGTTGCCGAGCAGATTCCGGCCAACACCAACGTGCTGTTCGGCGTCGCCCGCGAAGACAGCTTCTCGGTACATGGCCCGCACTCTTATGCGGGCAGCGTGTTGCAGGCGATCGGTCTGAAGGTCCCGGAAGTACGCAAAGACGCCGCGCCCACCGAGTTCGTCAGCCTGGAGCAGTTGCTGGCATTGGACCCGAACTGGTTGCTGGTCGGTCATTATCGTCGCCCGAGCATCGTCGACAGCTGGAGCAAGCAGCCGCTGTGGCAGGTGCTTGGCGCAGTACGTAACAAGCAGGTAGCTGAAGTGGATGGCGACAGCTGGGCGCGCAATCGCGGGATCATGGCGTCCGAGCAGATCGCCGACGATGCGCTTGCCGTACTCAAGGGCGGCAAGGCCGTGCTGAACCCGTAAATGCGTCGCTGGCTGATGGCAGGCGTGATCACCGCGACCTGCCTGGGACTGTTCTGGGTGTCGCTGTTCGCCCTGTCGTCGTTCAGCATTCGTCAGGTGGATGCCTGGAACGGACTGATCACGCAGGGCCGCGAGGGCGGTAATATCGCTTACATCGTCGCGCAACTGCGCGTGCCACGCGCCCTGTGCGCGGCACTGGTCGGTGCCTGCCTGGGCGTGGCGGGCGCGTTGATGCAGGGCATCACCCGCAACCGTCTGGCCTCCCCGTCATTGTTTGGCGTCACGGCGGGCGCAGCGTTGGGGCTGGCGCTGTTTTCCACAGGTCTGGTCGCTCTGCCCTTCCCCGGTGGCGCTCTTTTAATGACCTGCCTCGGCGGTGCACTGGCATGGATCACAGTGTTCAGTCTTGGCGGCGCATGGTCGCCTGCCACCGCTCAGGGGCGACTGGTGCTGGCGGGTGTCGCCGTCGCCGCACTGTGCGCAGCCTTGACCCGTCTCACCGTAATTCTTGTCGAAGCGCAGGCGCAAAGTGTCCTCAACTGGCTGGCAGGGTCACTGGCCAATGTCGGCGCGGCGCAATTGCAACTGCTCTGGCCGTGCACGCTGATCGGCGTGGTGCTGGCGATTGCCTGTGCGCCGCGCTTGAACCTGATCAACCTCGGTGAAAACGCTGCGCGTTCGCTGGGCGTGCGCATCGGTGCGTTACGCCTGCTGGTATTCGTGGTCAGCCTGCTGCTGGTTGGCGCCAGTGTCTGTGCAGTCGGGCCGATCGCCTTTGTCGGCCTGATCGCGCCGAACATCGCTCGCCAGTGGCTGGGCAATGACTACCGCTGGCTGATCCCGATCAGCGCCGGCCTGGGCGCGGCCATCGTGCTGGCCTCGGACCTGATCAGCCGCGCCGTGGCCTTCCCGGTGGAAACACCGGCCGGGGTAGTGACGGCATTGATCGGCGCGCCGTTCTTTCTGTTTCTGGCGAGGCGTGCGCTATGAACCACCCGCGCTCAAGGCTGTTGCTGCTGATGACTCTGCTGGCACTCGCCCTGCTGCTGAGCCTCAGCGCTGGGACCGTGTGGCTGACACCCGGCGCCGTGCTCGATCACCTGATCGCCCACGACAGCAAGGACTTCGAAGTCTGGAATCACCGCCTGCCACGCGGCCTGATCGCAATCATGACCGGCTGCGCGTTCGGCCTGGCGGGCGCCATCGTGCAAGGCGTGATTCGCAACCCGCTGGCCTCGCCGGAAATCCTCGGCGTCACCCAGGGTGCCGGGCTGGCGCTGACCATTGCGATTATCGGCCTGCCACAGTTACCGGTATCGGCGCTGCCGTTTGTGGCGTGTCTGGGCGGCGCGGCGGGTGCGCTGCTGCTGGCGTTGTATAACGCCGGCGTGCAGTTTTCCGGGGTACGTTTCGCGCTGTCCGGGGTGGCGATTGCTGTGACGCTGTCGAGCATCACCGAGTTCCTGATCCTGTCCAACCCGCTGGATATCAACACCGCCCTGCTGGCGCTGACCGGCAGTTTGTGGAGCCGCAACTGGCACCACGTCCTGCTGGCCACGCCGCTTCTGCTGCTGATCCCGCTCAGCCTGCTGCTGGCCAAACCACTGAACCTGATCGGCCTGGGTGACGAGGCGGCGCAGAGCCTGGGCACCGGCCTCACGCGTACGCGCTGGCTGTCGATGGGCAGTGCCGTGCTGTTGACCAGCCTGGGGGTGGGCATTATAGGCCCGGTGAGCTTCGTCGGCCTGGTCGCACCACACATGGCCCGTCGTCTGGTCGGCGGTCATCATCAGTACCTGCTGCCCGCCTCGATGGTGCTGGGTGCGTTATTACTGGTGCTGGCAGACACGCTGGGACGCACGCTGATCGCGCCCAGCGAAATTCCGGCCGGGATTCTCACGGCGGTGATTGGCGCTCCGTATTTCCTCTGGCTGCTGGCCCGATTCAAAGGTTGATCCCATGACTATTCTGAAGGCGCAGCAACTCGACATCGGCTACGGCGCAACGCGCATCGTGCAAGACCTGTCGTTCAGCCCGCCGCCTGCGCAGGTCACTGCGCTGATCGGCCCCAATGGCTGCGGCAAATCCACCCTGCTCAAGGCCTTCGCCCGAATTCTCACCCCGCAATCGGGCAGTCTCAGTCTGGATGGCACGGCCTACCGCCAGCTGTCGGCCAACGAGCTGGCGCGCAAGGTGGCTTTTCTGCCGCAAGTGCTGCCGATTCCGGAAGGCGTCAGCGTACGCCAGCTGGTGGCGTACGGCCGCAGTCCGCACAACAGTCTGTGGGGTCGCCTGAGTGACGCCGATCAACGCAGTGTCGATCAAGCCTTGCAGCGCATGGAGCTGGACACACTGGCCGAGCGCCCGCTGTCGGATCTGTCCGGCGGGCAACGACAGCGCGCCTGGCTGGCGATGATCCTTGCGCAGGACGCGGCCATCGTCCTGCTCGACGAGCCGACCACCTATCTGGACATCAGCCATCAGGTCGAGCTGCTGGACCTGATGCGTGAGCTGAGCGCCGAAGGCAAGACGGTGATTACCGTGCTGCATGACATCAATCAGGCCTGCCGCTACGCCGACCACCTGGCGGTCATGCAGGGTGGACGTCTGGTGACCTGCGGCGCGCCGGGTGATGTACTGACGGCCGAGCTGGTCTGCCAGGTGTTCGATGTGCAGGTGCAGATCATGCGCGAACCCGTGGCAGGCACGCCGATGTGCATCGTCGAGCGCAGCACGCGCTGCACCAGTTAGCGGCGTAACCTGCAGCGTCTGCACCTTCCCGCTGCATGGTGAAACAGGCAGGCAAGCGGCAAAGCGCGCCAGCATCGTAAGTTGTCCTGTTGGTCAGTTATTTGCATTGTCGGGGTATGCACTCCAACAAGACCGCAAGGAGCTAGACCCGATGCACCTGACCAACCCACGTCGTCCTCTGAAAAAACTGCTGTGTGCCATGGCCGCCGTTGTCGGCATCGGCTCCAGCCTGCTCGCCTCGGCAGCCGATCCGCTGAAAGTCGGATTCGTCTACATCGGCCCCATCGGCGACCACGGCTGGACCTATCAGCATGAACAGGGCCGTCAGGCGATGGTCAAGGCGCTGGGTGACAAGGTGACCAGCAGCTACGTGGAAAACGTGCCGGAGGGCGCGGACGCCGAGCGGGTTATCCGCAACATGGCCAAGGGTGGTTATGACCTGATCTTCAGTACCTCGTTCGGCTACATGAACCCCACGCTGAAAGTCGCCAAGCAGTTCCCCAAGGTGAAGTTCGAGCACGCGACCGGCTACAAGCAGGACAAGAACATGGGCACTTATCTGGCCCGCACCTATGAAGGTCGTTACGTGAGCGGTTACATCGCCGCGAAGATGACCAAGACCAAGAAGATCGGTTATGTCGCTTCGTTCCCGATTCCTGAAGTGCTGCGCGACATCGACGCCATCCAGTTGGCGCTGAACAAATACAACCCGGGCACCGAGATCAAGGTGGTGTGGGTCAACTCCTGGTTCGATCCGGGCAAGGAAGCCGATGCGGCCAATGCGTTGATCGATCAGGGCGTGGACGTGGTGTTCCAGCACACCGACAGCCCTGCGCCGATCCAGACCGCCGAGCGTCGCGGCGTGTATGCCGTCGGTTATGCCTCGGACATGGCTCACTTCGGACCGAAAGCAGTGCTGACCTCCATCGTCAACAACTGGGGCCCGCACTACATTCAGGCCGCCGAAGGCGCCATCGCAGGGACCTGGAAACCACAGGATTACTGGGGCGGCTTGAAGGAAGGAACGGTCGAATTGCCGATCAGCGACGTGGTGCCTGCTGACGTGAAGGCCGAAGCGCAGAAGATCATTGCCAGTATTGAAAGCGGCGAATTCCACCCGTTCACCGGCCCGATCAAGGACCAGAACGGCACCGTGAAAATTGCTGACGGTGTGGTCGCGACCAACGCCGAGCTGGCATCGATGAACTACTACGTCGAAGGCATCAAGGCCGAGCTGCCCAAGTAATCAGTCCGCCACTTGCCTGACCATCGTGCCTGCTGCGCCAGGCACGATCATCGACACCCGACACTTCCTTTCAGGACCGGTTAATGGACCAGCTTCCCGTCATCGACATCGCCCCGCTCTACGGCACGGACACTCAGGCCTGGCAGGATGTTGCCGGGCAAATCGACAGTGCCTGTCGGGCATGGGGCTTCTTTTACATCAAGGGCCACCCGATCAGCGCGCAACGCATCGAGCAGGTGCAATCGGCGGCAAAGGACTTCTTCGCCCGGCCGGCAGCTGAAAAGCTCCTGATCGATATCACCCAAAGCACCCATCATCGCGGCTACGGCGCCATCGCCACCGAACAACTGGACCCCAGCCTGCCGAGTGACCTCAAGGAAACCTTCGACATAGGCCTGCACCTGGATGCCCGTCATCCCGACGTGCTGGCGGGCAAACCGCTGCGTGGGCCAAACCGGCATCCGGACATTCCCGGCTGGGAAGCGCTGATGGAGCAACACTATCTGGACATGCAGGCGCTGGCGCAAACCCTGCTGCGCGCCATGACCCTGGCACTGGGCATCGAGCGCGATTTCTTCGATCAGCGCTTCAAGGACCCGGTCAGCGTGCTGCGCATGATTCATTACCCGCCGCGTGATACAGCGACCTCGGCCGAGCAACAAGGCGCAGGCGCACATACCGATTATGGCTGCATCACTCTGCTGTATCAGGACACAGCGGGCGGCTTGCAGGTGCGTGATGTGCGTGGCGAATGGATCGACGCGCCACCGCTTGACGGCACCTTCGTGGTCAATCTGGGCGATATGATGGCGCGCTGGAGCAACGATCGTTACCTGTCCACGCCGCATCGGGTCATCAGCCCGCTCGGGGTCGATCGCTACTCCATGCCGTTCTTCGCCGAACCGCACCCCGACACGCGCATCGAATGCCTGCCCGGTTGCCAGAGCGACGATCATCCTGCCCGCTATACGGTGACCACCTGCGCCGAATTTCTGCTGTCGCGCTTCGCGGATACCTACGCTTATCGCCGCGAACAGGAGGCAAGTTGAACGTTCAGTCAGGTTTTACCCTGCGCAGCGACGTGCATCTGTAGAATGTCCGAGATCTGCACCTGATGAGAAAAGAATATGTACGACTGGTTGAACGCCCTGCCCAAGGCAGAACTGCACTTGCACCTCGAAGGCTCGCTGGAACCCGAGTTGCTGTTCGCCCTGGCCGAGCGCAACAGGATTGCCCTGCCGTGGGATGACGTCGAAACCCTGC
This sequence comes from Pseudomonas sp. ICMP 10191, assembly GCF_001467335.1. Classification (NCBI taxonomy): domain Bacteria; kingdom Pseudomonadati; phylum Pseudomonadota; class Gammaproteobacteria; order Pseudomonadales; family Pseudomonadaceae; genus Pseudomonas; species Pseudomonas sp. ICMP 10191. The sequence goes on along the minus strand of NZ_LKGW01000079.1, from coordinate 99,977 downwards.
GCAAGGCGTATGCCTTCAACAACCTGCAGGAATTCCTCGATCTGTATTACCGGGGCGCAGACGTATTGCGCACCGAACAGGACTTCTACGACCTGACGTGGGCCTACCTGCTGCGCTGCAAGGCACAGAACGTTATCCACACCGAACCGTTCTTCGATCCGCAAACCCACACCGACCGTGGTATCCCGTTCGAAGTGGTACTGGCCGGGATTACCGGTGCGCTGAAAGATGGCAAGTCGAAGCTGGGCGTCGACAGCGGCCTGATCCTGAGTTTCCTGCGCCACCTGTCCCAGGAAGAAGCCGAAAAAACCCTCGATCAGGCGCTGCCGTTCCGTGATGCGTTCGTTGCCGTGGGCCTCGACAGCTCGGAGATGGGCCATCCACCGAGCAAGTTCCAGCGTGTGTTCGATCGCGCGCGCAACGAAGGCTTCCTGACTGTGGCTCACGCCGGGGAAGAAGGTCCGCCGGAATACATCTGGGAAGCACTGGACCTGCTGAAGATAGAGCGCATCGACCACGGCGTTCGCGCCATCGAAGACGAGCGGCTGATGCAACGCATCATCGACGAACAGATCCCGTTGACCGTCTGCCCGCTGTCCAACACCAAGCTTTGTGTGTTCGACGACATGGCCCAGCACAACATCCTCGACATGCTCGAGCGTGGCGTGAAGGTCACCGTCAACTCGGACGACCCGGCCTACTTCGGTGGCTACGTGACCGAGAACTTCCACGCGCTGTACACCCACCTGGGCATGACCGAAGATCAGGCCATACGCCTGGCGCAAAACAGCCTGGATGCACGACTGGTCAAGCCCTAAAGAGGGAATGAGCGAGTTACATCCATCGCTGCTCATGCTCTGCGTCGCAGAGGACGCAGAGCGTCAGGAACTGCATACCAACGCGGAGCATTGGCACGATAGTGGTAGGGCAGGCGCCTCCATCGTACCTCACGCTCCGCGCGGGAATGCCTTTCGCGACGCTCGGCGTCGCAAGAGGACGCGGCGCGTCCGGAACTGCGTGCCGACGCGGACCGGTGGTACGTTAGTGGTGGAGCGCGCCACACCTGCCGCTCCCGTCAGGCCGCCGCTGCGATCTTGCTGATTTCCCGCTGCCCACTGGATGAGACCTGCAAGGTGCTGGACTCTTCAGTGGTGCGCAGCCAGCCCATCTGAATGAAAAGCTGCAACAACCCCGCCCCCAGCGCGCCGCCCAGATGCGGATTGCTATCGTTCCATTTCGGACAGACACACACCGTTTCGCGCTTGCGTTGCGCCAGTGCGGGAATGTAGATGCCGCGTTCGGCAAATCTGGCCACGCCCTTGCTGGTGACTTCTACGCGCTTCTCCTGCTGTTCTATCCAGCCCGCCTCCAGCAGGCGCTGATAAAGCTCGGCAGCCATCTCGCCACCCAGATGATCGGAGCAGACTCTTGCGCGGCGCAGCGGCAAGGGCGGCGCAGGCTGGGCAAAGCGACGATTGATCTGTTCAGCACTGGCCAGCGAAGCACAGGCCAAGGCCTCGACCGCCGCCCCCACTTCCGGCGCAGCGAGGCGAAAGAAGCGCTTGCGGCCGCGGACCTCCTGTTTCAACAGGCCACCACTGGTCAGCCGCGCCAGATGGGCGCCGGCAGAAGAAGTCGAGAGTCCCGCCAGGATTGCCAATTCATCGGCAGGGCGAGCAGTACCATCCATCAGTGCCCAGATCATTGCGCTGCGCTTGGGGTCAGCCAGCAAGGTTGCGATCTGGCTGATGCAAGGTCCGTATTCCATGTGTTCACTCCCTGTTGAAACATTCATCTATGGTGATGACTGGGTGAAAGCAATCACGCCTCGATAGAGTTGAACGTGGCTCTTATAGGTCATGACAAGTATAAACTCTATGCCCTCCGCCCCCGTTGGATGAAAAACGCCTCTTACACACGGTGGGTACACCACGACGCAAAAAATCGCCCAAGTATGGCGTGCTCCATCAACATCAAGTTATTCCCGCGACCACACCACAACCCCTCTATTCAAAGGGTTTGCAGCGACACGTCAAAAGAGGATTAAAAAGACAAGCGTAATGGCTATGACAAAAATGCCAAATCCACTCAACAACAGTCAGTTTCAACTTTGTTCCGGCAGCGAAACTTCGCGTTATTGAACGGCCTTCGAAAATTATATTTTCCGACATTTCCGAAGGCCATTTCCTACTGGGGCGCGGCGATTAAAACACGCTGGCGGACGACAGACTTACAGCATGTTGCTTACACCGTGACCTGAGCATTTCCAGTAACAGAATGACAGGCTTGCTGAGTTGCGCCCGATGCGCGCACAACAGGTTCAATGGCGCCCGCTCCCCGATCAGGTCGGGCATCAACACTTTCAGGTGCCCGGCCCGCACATCAGCGGCCACGTCCAGCCAGGATTTGTATGCCACACCTTCGCCCGCCACCGCCCAGCGGCGCACCACGTCGGCATCGTCGCTGAACCGGTTGCCGCTGACCGTCAGACTTATTTCGCGCTTGCCGTCGTTCAGCGTCCAACGGTCATGAACGCGATCACCGAGCATGAACAGCAGGCAGTTATGCTGCGCCAGTTGCTCGACCTGATGCGGCTCGCCATGACGCTGCAGGTAACTCGGCGCCGCACACAGTACCCGGCGGTTGTCAGGCAAAACCGGCAGTGCGACCAGGCTGGAGTCTTCCGGCTCGCCGTAGCGCAGCGCCACGTCGACAGGCTGGCGGAACAGATCGGCAATACGATCACCCAGCAGCAGACGCACAGTCAGTTGCGGATGCTGCTGTTGAAATTCGTCGAGCCAAGGCAACAGCACGTTGCGCCCCAGGTCCGATGGCGCCGAGAGTTGCAGCACGCCCTCGCAACGGTCCTGGCTGCTGGCCAGCAAACGCCGCCCCTCCTCAAGGCTGCCCAGCGCAGCACGCGCGTATTCCAGAAACCCCTCGCCTTCGGCAGTCAGGCGCAGGCTGCGCGTCGAACGGGCCAGCAAGCGCGCGCCCAACTGCCGTTCGATACGCTTGAGCGCCGCGCTGGCAACCGCCGCAGACAGGTCCATGACCCTCGCTGCGGCAGAAAGGCTGCCCAGATCCGCTGCACGTACGAACAACTGCAAGTCATCAAAACGCAGCATCAAGGCCCCGTATTATCAAAATAAAATTGAAAGAGCCTGCCGTTTTAGCGGGTTTTATCTTTGCTGGAAATAGCCAATGATCTCTTCATCATTTTCTTTCGGAGAGGCCCCTGACATGAAAGCCATTGCGTACTATCAGTCCCTGCCCATCAGCGACGTGAAATCATTGCAGGATATCGAGCTGCCCGAGCCGGTGGCTGGCGATCGCGATCTGCTGGTCGAGGTCAAGGCTATCTCCGTCAACCCGGTGGACACCAAGATCCGCCAGAACGTCCAGCCTGAGGACGGTGCAGGCAAGGTGCTGGGCTGGGACGTGGCCGGAGTGGTCAAAGCCGTCGGCAGCCAGGTCACGCTGTTCAAGCCGGGCGACAAGGTGTTCTATGCCGGCTCTCTGACCCGGCCAGGAGCCAACAGCGAGTTGCACGTGGTGGATGAACGCATCGTTGGCCACATGCCCAAGACCCTGAGCTTCGCCCATGCGGCGGCGCTGCCGTTGACAGCCATCACCGCCTGGGAACTGCTGTTCGAGCGACTGCAGATCCCGCAGCAAAAAGGTGAAGGCGCACACAGCCTGCTGATCGTCGGTGCTGCCGGTGGCGTGGGTTCGATCCTCACCCAACTGGCGCGCAAACTGACCTCGCTGAAAGTCATCGGCACCGCCTCGCGGCCCGAGACCGAAAGCTGGGTCAGCGAACTGGGCGCGCACCATGTGCTGGATCACAGCAAGCCGCTGAGCGAAGAACTCAAGCGCGTCGGCCTGAACCACGTGACTCATGTGGCCAGCCTGACCCAGACCGAACAGCATCTGGATCAGCTCGTCGAGGCACTCAAGCCACAAGGCAAGCTGGCGCTGATCGACGACCCCAAGTCGCTGGATGTGTCGAAACTCAAGCGCAAGAGCCTGTCGCTGCATTGGGAGTTCATGTACACCCGGTCGATGTTTGAAACCGAGGACATGATCGAGCAGCACAACCTGCTCAACCGGGTTGCCGAGCTGATCGACGCCGGTACGTTGAAAACCACCTTTGGCGAGCACTTCGGCACCATCAATGCCGAAAACCTGCGCCGCGCTCATGCCCTGCTGGAAAGCGGCAAGGCCAAGGGCAAGGTCGTGCTGGAAGGTTTCTGAGCCACAGAGGCCTGGGCCGTGTGAAGTCGATGGTATCAGTCACGCCCGGCGCGACTGACACCACCGCTTTGGCGATCAGGCGGTCTGGAGCGATGCGTCGCGCCGTGCCTGCGCACGGCGCGTCAGCACCGAGATGCCCACAGTCAGCACGCCACACAGGCTGATGACCAGCGCCATTGGCGTGGCCGTGCCATCATGCAGCAAGCCCACCAGACTGGCGGCGACGGCGGCAACGCTGAATTGCAGGCATCCCAGCAACGCCGACGCACTGCCCGCGCGCGCCCACTGGCCATTCATGGCGCAAGCCGATGCATTGGGGATGATGCACCCAAGACTCGCCACACAAATGAACAGCGGCACCAGCAGCGGCCAAAGCGCTTCGGTGCGCAGCAAGCTGATCGCCAGCAACACCAGCCCCGCAGCCAGATAGATCCAAACCGTGCGCGACAGCAAAAACGCCGGACCGGTCTTGCGCAGAATACGCGCATTGATCTGCGCCACCAGAATGAAGCCCGCCGCATTCATCCCGAACAACCAGCCGTAGTGCTCGGCAGGCACGCCATACAGCTTGATGAACACAAACGGCGAGCCCGCGACGTAAGCGAACATCCCGGCCATTGCGATGCCACCGGTCAGCGCATGACCAATGAACACGCCGTCCTTGAACAGATTGAGGTACTGGCCCAGCGCGCCGCTCAACGGCTGGCGCGGCGTGGTGGCCGGCATGCTTTCCGGCAACCCCAGTGCGACGGCCGCCAGACAGGCACCGCTGAACAGGGCCAGGCTGACGAAGATCGATTGCCAGCCAAAGGTGCTGACCAGCACGCCGCCCAGCATGGGAGCCAGAATCGGTGCCAGGCCCATGACCAGCATCAGTTGCGAGAAGACCTTGGCCGACTCGACAGCGTTGCACTTGTCGCTGACGATAGCGCGCGACAAGACCATTCCGGCACAGCCACCCAGCGCCTGTACGAAGCGTGCAGCGATCAGCCATTCAAGACTCGGCGCAAAGGCGCAAGCGACCGAGGCCAGCATGAACAGGGTCACGCCGACCAGCAGCGGAATGCGCCGACCGAACCGGTCAGCCACCGGACCATAGGCCAGTTGTCCCAGGGAAAGCCCCAGAAAGTAGGCCGCCAGGGTCAGCTGTACGTGTTTTTCATCGGTCCCGAAATACGAGGCCATGGCCGGAAAGCCAGGAAGATAGAAGTCGATGGCCAGAGGGCCGAAGGCGCTCAATGAGCCAAGGATAAGGATCGTTCGTAGATTCATCGGGTGTCCATTAACGGATGCAGAGCAACGGGCTAGTTTACCCGGCTTACCTTGCAGAGAACGACGGACGGGGGAATTAATTCAAAATTTTTCAATGTTTACAGACCGGGAGACCGCATTGATCTCCCGGGTCTGGATCATGCCGGCTGCGCCTGATAACCCTCTTCGCTGATCAGGCTGACAATTCGTTCCGGCGACAAACTGCTTTGCACCTTGACCTGTTTACTGGCCAGTTCGACCTGAACATCGGCGCTTGGATCGTCATGCTTGATGGCCTCGGTCACCGCGCGAACACAGTGCCCGCAGGTCATGCCTTGAACGTTGAATAACTGCATGGTGTCACTCCTTCAGTGATGAACAGTGAGCATCTTCAACCTTGTCATCATGGCAAGGTCAAGTTTCTGTCATTGCTGCCGGGCTGGCATTCGGCGTAATCGTGAGCCAAGCTGAGTGATCGACACCTATACCGTCAGCCATATTTACATCAGGAGTATCAGCGATGCGCTGGTCAGCAGTCAGCCTCTTCAGCATTCTCGGTTTCCTGGCTATCACCCCTGCCACTCAGGCAGCTCAGGACTACGGCATCCTGATCATTTCCCGCGAGCGCCTGGAAGTCGCGACTTCCTGCGAGATCGGCATCTACGTTCAGGACCGCCTGGCCGGCAGGCTGTTTCAGGAAGACTCGGTGTCCTTCAACCTGCCGGCAGGTGAAGTCTCGGTGCGGCTGAGCACCCTGCGCGGCAATGTCGTGGGCTGTGAACCCGGCATGGAAGCGCCGCGCAGCACCAAGATTCAGCTGCGCTCCGGGGATATCCTCAAGTACCGCATTGCTACCGACCTCAACGGGCTGTACCTCAAGAAAGCCGACCTCAACTATTGATTCGCGCTTGACCTTGCCCATATGGCAAGGTTGATCCTTGCAGGCAGCCAGCCTCAGGGAGTGATTCACATGCAAGACACCACCACCTTCGACCTGCCGATCAGCGGCATGACCTGCGCCAGTTGTGCAGGTAGGGTCGAGCGTGCCCTGGCCAAAGTGCCGGGGGTCAACAGCGTAACGGTCAACCTGGCCAATGAACGCGCCCATGTAGACACCGCAGCGCACACCGATCCGCAAACCCTGATCGACGCCGTCAGCCGCGCCGGTTATGGCGCCACCCTGGGCCAGGATCGTCACGCCGAAGCCGATCAAAAAGCCCGTCACTTGCATAACGAGCGCTGGGCCTTGCTGCTGGCCATCGCGCTGGCGCTGCCGCTGATCCTGCCGATGCTGCTGACCCCGCTGGGCGTGCACTGGATGCTGCCCGCGTGGGTGCAGTTTGCGCTGGCGACGCCGGTGCAGTTCATCCTTGGCGCACGCTTTTACGTGGCCGCCTGGAAAGCCGTGCGCGCAGGTGCCGGCAATATGGACCTGCTGGTCGCCATCGGTACCAGCGCCGGCTACGGCCTGAGCGTCTATCAATGGCTGCACGCTGCGCCTGGCACAACGCCGCATTTGTATTTCGAAGCATCGGCGGTGGTGATCGCGCTGGTGCTGCTGGGCAAATACCTGGAAAGCCGCGCCAAGCGTCAGACCGCCAGTGCTATCCGTGCCCTTGAAGCACTGCGCCCGGAGCGCGCCCTGCGGGTGGTCGACGGCCTCGAACAGGACGTCGCTATCAGCGCGCTGCAGCTTGATGATCGGGTGCTGGTCAAACCCGGCGAACGCTTTCCGGTGGACGGCGAAGTGGTCGAAGGCCGCAGCCATGCCGACGAAGCGCTGATCACCGGTGAAAGCCTGCCGGTGGTCAAGCAACCGGGCGACAAGGTCACCGGCGGGGCTATCAATGGCGAAGGCCAATTGCTGATCAGGACCACAGCACTGGGCGCAGAAACGGTGCTGGCGCGCATCATTCGTCTGGTCGAGGACGCCCAGGCAGGCAAGGCTCCGATCCAGAAACTGGTGGATAAAGTCAGCCAAGTGTTCGTGCCGACCGTACTGGTGATTGCCTTGCTCACGCTGGTCGGCTGGCTGCTGGTCGGTGCCTCGCTTGAAGTCGCGCAGATCAATGCCGTCGCTGTACTGGTGATCGCCTGCCCTTGCTCGCTGGGCCTTGCGACGCCGACAGCGATCATGGCCGGGACCGGCGTGGCTGCGCGCTATGGCATTCTGATCAAGGACGCCGAAGCGCTGGAACGGGCTCACGAGGTCGATGCCGTGGTGTTCGACAAAACCGGCACGCTGACCTCGGGCACGCCGCGTATCACCAACATGAGCGCGGTGCTGGGCAATGAAGAACACCTTCTGCAACTGGCGGGCGCGCTGCAACGCGGCAGTGAACACCCCTTGGCCAAAGCAGTGCTGGATGTGTGTCATGAATGGCAACTCAAGCCTGATGCCGCGCAAAACAGCCGCGTCCTGAGTGGTCGGGGCATCGCTGGCAGCGTTCAGGGCCGTGAACTGGCGCTGGGCAATCGACGTTTGCTGGAGGAAAGCGGCCTGCCGATGGGCGATCTGGCCGAGTCCGCGCGCATCTGGGAAGCCGAGGGGCGCACGCTGTCCTGGCTGATCGAGCAGGCTCCAGAGCCAAAGGTGATCGGCATGTTTGCCTTTGGTGACACGCTCAAGCCCGGAACCGATCAGGCGATCAAAGCGCTGAATGCGCGGGGCATCACCAGCCATCTGCTGACTGGCGATAACCGTGGCAGTGCCCAAGTGGTTGCCAGGACATTGGGGATACACGACGTGCATGCCGAAGTGCTGCCTGCCGACAAGGCGGCCACCGTCACTCAACTGAAAAGCCATCATGTGGTCGCGATGGTCGGTGACGGCATCAACGATGCTCCGGCGCTGGCGGCGGCGGATGTCGGTATAGCGATGGGCGGCGGGACCGATGTCGCCATGCATGCAGCGGGCATCACCCTGATGCGCGGCGATCCGCGACTGGTTCCGGCCGCCCTCGACATTAGCCGAAGGACCTACGCGAAAATCCGCCAGAACCTGTTCTGGGCGTTCGTCTACAACCTGATCGGCATTCCGCTCGCGGCGCTGGGCTATCTCAATCCGGTACTGGCGGGCGCGGCCATGGCGCTGTCGAGCGTCAGCGTGGTGAGCAATGCGCTGCTGCTGAAAACCTGGAAACCCCGCGACCTGGAGGACGCACCATGAATATCGGTCAAGCGGCGAAAAACAGTGGCTTGAGCGCCAAGATGATCCGCTATTACGAATCCATCGGCCTGTTGCAGGCGGCGCATCGCAGCGACAGCGGCTATCGCGTGTACAGCGCGGACGATCTGCACACGCTGGCGTTCATCAAGCGCTCAAGAGACCTGGGGTTTTCGCTGGAAGAAGTCGGCAAACTGCTGACCCTCTGGCAGGACCGCCAACGGGCCAGCGCCGACGTCAAAGCACTGGCCCGGCAACACATTGCCGAGCTGAACAAGAAGATCGAAGAACTGGCGAGCCTGCGCGATACGCTTCAGGAACTGGTGGAACATTGCCAAGGCGACGACCGACCCGACTGCCCGATCCTCAAAGACCTGGCGTCGGGCGGGTGCTGCTAGCCACACCGCAAGGGCCCTTACTGCATCCAAGCGCTCCGAGGGAGCGAGCTTGCTCGCGAAAGGGCCCGTACAGGCTCCGAAAACAGCGCGCCTGATCAATCGCCTTCGCGAGCGAGCTCGCTCCCACAGTGGTCTTACTTACTGCATCACTCGACGGAGCGCCTGCCACACGCACTCCCTGCGGGAGCGCGCCTGCTCGCGAAAGGGCTTTACTGCATCCACGGCGGTGGTGGTTCTTCGGTGGATTTGCTTGGTGGCGCATCGTCTGCCGCGCGAGCTGCCTGGCGACGGGCTTCGTCGAGGCGGGCGGCTTCGATTTCGCGCAGTACGCCGCCCACATCGGCTTCGTCCTCCGGCTCATCGAATTCGCCGGTCAGCACCGTGGCGGGCGACAAGGTGCCTGCCTCGTAGTACGACCACATTTCCTTGGCGTACTTGGTCTTTCTGAGCTCCGGAGCGAAGCGGCCGAAGTACAGCGCCATGTTGCCGACGTCGCGCTCCAGCATGCTGAACGCATGGTTGTTGCCCGCGGCATCGACCGCTTGCGGCAAGTCGATGATGACCGGGCCGGACGGCGCCAGCAGCACGTTGAACTCGGACAGGTCACCGTGCACCAGACCGGCACACAACATCAGCACGATCTGCTCGATCAGGAATGCGTGATACTCGCGCGCCTGATCCGGCTCCAGCACGACGTCGTTCAGACGCGGCGCTGCATCGCCGTACTCGTCGGCCACCAGTTCCATGAGCAGCACGCCTTCCAGGAAGTCATACGGCTTGGGCACCCGAACACCTGCGCTGGCCAGACGAAACAGCGCAGCCACTTCGGCATTCTGCCAGGCGTCTTCGGTTTCCTTGCGCCCGAACTTCGAGCCCTTGGCCATGGCGCGGGCCTGTCGGCTGTTGCGTACCTTGCGGCCTTCCTGATACTCGGCCGCCTGACGGAAACTGCGTTTGTTAGCCTCCTTGTAAACCTTGGCACACCGCAGCTCATTGCCGCAACGCACCACATAAACAGCTGCCTCTTTACCACTCATGAGCGGGCGCAGCACCTCGTCGACCAGACCGTCTTCGATCAGGGGTTCAATGCGTTTAGGAGTTTTCATCAGCTTTTATTGTGGGTCCTTTGTTGCCAGATACGCGATTGTTGCCGTTATACGGCAATCCTCCGCCAGCGAGTAGGGGTAACCCCCTGTGGATTGAAAGGTTTTTTAAGAAAAAACCACGCAATCCCCCGGTTTAAAGCACCTTTCGTGCCGTACAGCAGGTCGAAGATATTCCGGGACAAAACATGTAAAAGCAGAAAAAACAGTGTTGGATGCACTCGTTAGTGCACAAGGCATCCCGGCCTTACTTGAACAAGTCACCGGGGGTGTGACCGAACAAACCCTTGAACGCAGCGATGAATGCTGACGTCGAGTCATAACCGCAGGCCAGCGCGGTATGCGTCACACTGGCGCCCTCTTCCAGTGCAGAAAGCGAAGACAGTAACCGTGCCCGCTGCCGCCAGCCGCGAAAGCTCAATCCGGTTTCCCGCTGGAACAGGCGCATCAGGGTTTTCTCTGAGGTCCCTAGACGGGCGGCCCAGTCGTGCAGGGTAATCAACCGACCCGGCTCCTCGATCAACTCGTTGCACAGCCCCAGCAAACGCGGATGACGCGGCAACGGCAGTGAAAAGCCGACTTCGGGCAACTGCGCCAGTTGATCCAGCAGGACCTGCACCAGCCGCGCCTCATGGCTGTCCTGCTCGGGATAATCCACGGGCAGAAGGCAGAAGCTCTTGATCAGCTCACGGGCCAGTGGCGTGACTTCCAGCACCCTGCAGCGCTGCGGTGCCCACCCCGAATCTGCCGTGCGAATGTACAGGCTGCGCATTTCGGCACGCATGGAGGTCACCACCTCATGCTCAAGCCCGGCAGGCACCCAGACGCCCCACTGCGGCGGCGCAAAGAAACTGCCCTCGGCGGTATGCACCCCCAGAACCCCACTGATGGCGTAGGAAAACTGCACCCAGTCGTGGCGATGGGGCGGCGTCCACGAACCGGCAGTGAGGCTTTCAGCACGGGCATACAGCGGGCGCGGCAGGCCGGCCAATGCCGGTATCTGCCGCTCGCCCGTAGGCTGCCGCTGATTGATCTGTCCGTTACTCGGCATCTTATGGCCTTATGTCGCAAGACGGCTATGGCGCAACAGAGTAGCCTGCACGCATCTCTGTGTACAAACGTTCTACGGACCCCGCATGCAATCACTCAAACACTTCAAACGCGTCGCTACCGACTGGTTCCTCTGGGGCATGGTTCTGGCGACGGTGCTCGCCTACTTCTTCCCACGTTTCGGCGCTACCGGCGGCAGCATGCACGCTGAATACGTCATCAAGGTCGGCGTGTTCGTGGTGTTCTTTCTGCATGGGGTAAACCTGTCCAGCGAGCAGATCAAGAAAGGCCTGACCAACTGGCGCCTGCACGTGATGATCCAGGTCTTCACCTTCGTGGTGTTCCCGCTGATCTGGTTGGCGTGCCAAAAACTGCTGGGCTCGTATGTGCCGGCGCTGCTGATGCTGGGTTTTCTCTACCTGTGCGCCCTGCCCTCGACCATTTCGTCTTCGGTGGCACTGACCGGCAGCGCAGGCGGCAATGTCCCGGCAGCGATTCTCAACGCCAGCATGTCCAGCGTCATCGGGATTTTCATCACCCCGTGGCTGGTCAGCCTGGTGGTCGGCACCGGCGCTGGCGGGATCGATCTGGGCGATACGCTGCTCGACCTGTGCGCCATGCTCCTGCTGCCACTGGTGCTTGGCCAGCTAATGCGGCCGTTGCTGGGCAAATTTTTCGCCCGTCACAAGAAGTACACCAACCTGATCGACAAGCTGGTGATTCTGCTGCTGGTGTACGCGGCGTTCTGCAACTCGATGATCTCCGGCATGTGGCAAAGCCAGGGCAACAGCGTGATCCTGACGGCGTTCGTCGGCACCGCGCTGCTGCTGGCGGTGATCCTGTTGATGACCACCCGCACGGCGCGGCTACTCAAGTTCGATCATGCCGACAAGGTCGCGGCGGTGTTCTGCGCCACCAAGAAATCCCTCGCCGCGGGTGCGCCGATGGCTGCACTGATTTTCGGCAGCAGCCCGGGGCTTGGCCTGATTCTGTTGCCGATCATGATCTACCACCCGATGCAGTTGATCGTGTGCTCGATCATCGCCGAGAGCTACGCCAGTCGCCATCGCCAAGAGCTTTCGGCCGCCGCGCTGGAAGAGGCTCGCGCCGCGTGAATGCGGCTTACATCAGCGCGTCATCATCCAGTGTGACGCGCGCATAGAAGACGATCGCCACGGTAGGGATCAGTGCGGAATAACCCGGCCGCAGCGCAGTGCCGAAGTGCGTCAGCAGGCGTTGCACCGGGGCCTGGCGAATTGCACCCAGCAAGCCCTTGACCGCGCCCGGCGCCTCGTCGGGCTGCGCGGTCTTGAAAAACGCTGCCACGGTCAGGCGCTCGGCCAGTGCATCGACATGCGCGGCATAGATATCCCAGCTCATCGCGCGGACACTGGCGCGCGGCATCTGCACCAGCGGGTGCGCGCTGTTGAACGCATGGCGAAAGAACGTCCTGAGCAGCAGCTCTTCCACTTCAACCACCGTCGCACATTGGTGCAGCGCGTCGCCCAGACCGTATTGCCGCGCCAGCATGCCCAACACTCGCGTATAGGGCACGCCGCGACGCCGGGCGGCATTGATCAGAAAATGCCCGGCGACCAGCTGGAATTCACGCACGAATGCGTACGTACGGTCCGCTTCAGTGGCCTTGAGGCGCGTCCAGCGACTGCTGCGCAAGTGCTTGATGGCCGCCTCCAGCACGTAGTCCGGCGAACGGGCCAGAACGCTGTGCAACCAGACGTCCTGCAAAACCGGGTCGCGGGTCATTGTCGGTAGCACCGCAACGCCGGTTTCCAGCCCTTCACAGCCACTGAAGCGGGTCGCAATCAGCACTTCCTGCAAGCGCTGCCAGTAATGGTGATGGCGATAACCCTGCATGCGCACGTTCTCGAAGTGCTCGACCGGCGTGCGTCCCAGGCTCTTCTCGCCCAGGTTCAGCAAGAGCACATGATCTTCCGTGGAATACGCATTGATCAGCCGTCCGCTGATTCTCTGCTTGAGCAGCTCGGCCTCGGCGGCATCGATACGCACGGCAGCGGCCATCAGCAATACATCGCCCACCACCAGCCCGTGCTCGGGTGTCTGCTGCAGGTCCTTGAGCGCGCTGACCAGCAGCCGGCCGCCCAGTGAATGACCGATCAGATTGACCCGCCTGACGTCGGGATGATGCTCGAACAGGTAGCGATCCAGCTGTGCAAACAGCACCTTGCCCATGTCGCGGGCACGGTTGCGGATGCGCGCGAAGTGAACGACCCGGTCCCCCGCCAACGCCGCCGCGCCCGCGAGCGGGTGCACACGGGCAGCAGCCATGAGCAGGCCACGGGAACGGTTGTCCATCTGGGTGAAATGGCTGGATGGCCAGAACGCCAGAATGTTCACGCTCTGGCGCAATGCACCGGGGATGCTGTTGGCCAACAGGCGTCGGTCATCCAGATCATGCCCTGACGAATAGCCGTGAATGAAGACGTTGGCGACCTCGCCCGATGTCTTGGGCAGGGTCAGAAATTTGAAGTGATTTTCCACGTTGTCCTGTCACACATGGGCGGTTTGCACGCTCAATTTCTGGCGATGAAGCGCTTGGCGATCAGTACGATCAGTCGCAGGCAGAACATGATACCGGTCACCGCGATGACCCATTTGGCCACCAGCAGGAAGTAAGCCTCCGTTTCATCGGAGACCAGCCCCACCAGCAAGCCCATCCCGCCGATCAGCAAACCGATCAGCATCAGCCCGATATAGGGCCTCAGCCAGCGAGTCCGCGCGCCTTTGTCGAACAGATAGAGCACGGTGCCGATCAGAATCAGAAGTACCGATACCCCAATGATGAACCCCATGCCTTACCTCAACGTTACAGGCCAACAATGCTGATTGATCATCCCGCGCACGGATGCGACGCGGAGCGTCACGACATGCATTCCCACGCTGGAGCGTGAGGAACGATAGGTGCCCGGAAGAACACTTATCGTGCCAGTGCTCTGCGTAGTTCAGTTGTGGATTATGCCCATGACCCCAGCCATTTGCCTAACGCTCCAGAATTGCCGTCACGCCCTGGCCGCCTGCGGCACAGATCGAGATCAGTCCACGTCCGCTGCCTGCCGCATCCAGCAGCTTGGCCAGGTTGGCGACGATGCGGCCTCCGGTTGCGGCGAACGGGTGGCCGGCAGCCAGTGAGCTGCCCTTGACGTTCAGTTTGCTGCGATCAATAGACCCCAACGGCGCATCCAGCCCCAGACGGGTCTTGCAGTAATCGGCGTCTTCCCAGGCCTTGAGGGTGCACAGCACCTGCGCGGCGAAGGCTTCGTGAATTTCGTAGTAATCGAAGTCCTGAAGGGTCAGGCCATTGCGGGCCAGCAGACGCGGAACGGCGTAGACCGGTGCCATCAGCAGCCCTTCTGCTCCGTTGACGAAGTCCACCGCCGCAGCTTCGCCATCGCGCCAATAGGCCAGCACCGGCAGGTCCCGCTCGCGAGCCCATTCCTCGCTGGCCAGCAACACCACCGATGCGCCATCGGTCAGCGGTGTCGAATTGCCCGCCGACAAGGTGCCCTTGGCGCTGCGCTCGAACGCGGGCTTGAGGCTGGCCAGTTTTTCAAGCGTCAGGTCCGGACGCAGGTTGTTGTCACGGATCAGCCCCAGATACGGCGTCATCAGATCATCCTGCCAGCCCTCGGCGTAGGCTGCCGCCATTTTCAGATGGCTCTCGAGCGCCAGTTGATCCTGCGGCCCGCGCTCTATGCCCCAGGTCTGCGCCATCAGCTCGCAATGTTGACCCATCGACAAGCGTGTACGTGGCTCGCCGTTACGCGGCAGCTCCGGTTTGAGGTGGTGTGGACGCAGCTGCATCAGGGCCTTGAGCTTGTCACCGGGCGTCTTGCTGCGGTTTACCTGCAGCAGGATTTTGCGCAGCCCCTCGTTGACGCCGATCGGTGCATCGGACGTGGTGTCAACGCCGCCGGCAATGCCGCACTCGATCTGCCCCAGAGCGATCTTGTTGGCCACCAGCAACGCCGCTTCCAGCCCCGTACCGCAGGCTTGCTGAATGTCGTAGGCCGGGGTCTGTGCCGAGAGCCGCGAGCCGAGCACGCATTCGCGGGTCAGGTTGAAGTCTCTGGAGTGCTTGAGCACCGCGCCCGTCACAACCTCGCCCATGCGCAGCCCGTGCAGATTGAAGCGCTCGATCAGCCCTTCCAGAGCAGCCGTGAGCATGTCCTGATTGCTGGCCGTGGCGTAAGGGCCATTGGAGCGCGCGAACGGAATGCGGTTACCGCCGACGATGGCGACCCGACGAGGATGCGTCATGGAAAACTCCCTTTCTTCAAGCGAATGAATGAGCCGTGCCGATCGCAAGAACAAACGTCATGCCACCGTGGTCCATTCCTTTGAACCCCGACTTCAGGAGAGTGTTCCATGCCGTCAGATCGCTACATTGATTTCGCCAACTCCGACATGGGTCGGCGCCTGGTGAAGGCCGCCGGTCTGCCCGCCCCCACTCACCTGGAGCGCTGGCAGGCCGGACGTCTGCGGCCCGTCGAAGGGACGCTGCTGATCAGCGCCGGGCCGCTGGGGGATCAGGTCCGCCAGTTCGCCAGCCGCCTGACCGACTCGCTGTACAGTTTCGGCAGTGAGATGCCCGGTGCCACGACGTGGGTGTCCAACCAGGGGCCGCGCCTGAAAGCAGTCGTGTTCGACGCCAGCCAGATCGTGCGCACCGAGCAGCTCAGGCAGTTGCGGGACTTCTTTCAGCCGCTGCTGCGCAATCTCGATCACTGCGCACATGTGGTCATTCTCGGTAAATCCCCCGAGACACTCGCTGATCCGCTGGCCGCCAGCACTCAACAGGCCATCGAAGGTTTCAGCCGCTCACTGGCCAAGGAAGTGCGCAACGGCGCCACGGTCAAACTGCTGCAAGTGGATGACGACGCGCAGGATCAACTGGAGGGCGCCCTGCGCTTTTTCCTCACGCCCAAGGCTGCGTTCATCTCCGGCCAGTTCGTCCACCTGAGTGCCTGCACGAGCAAGGTGCAGGACTGGACCCGCCCGCTGGCCGGGCGCAAGGCAGTGGTAACGGGCGCTGCACGCGGCATTGGCGCGTCTATAGCCGAAACCCTGACACGTGATGGTGCGCAGGTCATTCTGCTGGATGTACCGCAGACCAAAAACGAGCTGGAGGCACTGGCCTCGCGGCTTGGCGGTCAGGCTCTGGCGCTGGATATCTGCTCGGCGGATGCTCCGGCACAGTTGCTCGAACACCTGCCCGATGGCGTCGACATACTGGTGCACAACGCCGGCATCACGCGCGACAAGACGCTGGTCAACATGCCGGAAGATTTCTGGGACTCGGTACTGGCGGTCAACCTCAATGCGCCGCAGGTGCTGACTCAGGTGCTGCTCGACGCGGGAGCCTTGAAAGACAACGCCCGCATCGTGCTCATGGCCTCGATCAGCGGTATCGCCGGTAATCGCGGGCAAACCAACTACACCACCAGCAAGGCCGGTCTGATCGGTTTTGCACGGGCCATGGCCCCCGGACTCAAGTCACGCGGCATCAGCATCAACGCCGTCGCGCCTGGCTTCATCGAAACGAAAATGACCGCGCACATGCCGTTCACCCTGCGTGAAGCCGGGCGGCGCATGAGTTCGCTGGGTCAGGGCGGCTCGCCACAGGACGTTGCCGAAGCAGTGGCGTGGTTCAGCCAGCCGGGCAGCGGCGCGGTGAGCGGTCAGGTTCTACGTGTATGTGGTCAAAACGTGATCGGGGCTTAAGCACCCGCATCGAATTCAAGGAGATGGATGATGACGGCTCACTGGCGCTACCTCAATTCCCTGCAGCCCCTGTCCAACCTGTTCATCCAGGCTGCGCTCAGGCGCAAGGTCACCGGGATGCAGCTACCCGATCTGGGCTTGCGCAGCTGGATCGCGGTCGATACCGATAAACTCGAGGCATACCGCAAGGTCTGCGGCTTCGAAGAAAGCAGCCTGCTGCCTCCGACCTACCCGCATGTGCTGGCGTTTCCGCTGCAAATGCAATTGATGACCTCCGAGGACTTTCCATTCCCGCTGCTGGGGTTGATTCACCTCGCCAATCGCACCCGCACGCATCGTCCACTGGGCGGTGTGAGCCAGTTGTACATCAGCGTACAGGCCACTGATCTGCGCCCGCACGCCAAGGGCGCGACGTTCACCCTGGTCACTCAGGCCGAAGACGGCATGGGGCTGTTGTGGGAAGAAGAAAGCACCATGCTGTGCACCGCTGTGCACCTGGAAGACAGCCCTGTGAGCTATCCCGAAGCCGCGCCGCTACCGCTCAGCGAGCTGCAAGGCTGGCGGGCGTCGGCGCAAATAGGCCGCGAATACGCCAAGGTGTCGGGCGACTACAACCCGATTCACCTCAGCGCCCCCAGCGCCAGGCTGTTCGGTTTTCCACGCGCCATCGCCCACGGCATGTGGCTCAAGGCCCGTGCGCTCGCGGCGCTGGGCGAGCATTTGCCGGCCTCGAATGTCGAGATCAGCGTGCAGTTCCAGAAGCCTGTACGCCTGCCTGCCGACGTGACGCTGTCGACCAGTGCCGCCGGCTCGCATGGCCAGTTCCGTGTCGAAGGCCAGGAGGGCATCGTGCATATGGTCGGTAGCTGGCAGCCTGTCAGCGAGTGACGCACAGCCGGATGAACACCTCTGACGGGAGCATTGCTCCCATCAACGGCTGAACAAACCTCAACGCCCACTTGCCTGGCGAACCGTTCCCCCTGAAGCTATGCGTCTTCAGGAGAACACGATGAACCTCGACGAGTTGACCCAACGCCTGCACCGCATCCGCGACCAGAATGACTGGAAGCCATTTCACAGCCCGAAAAACCTGGCCATGGCTGCCAGTGTGGAGATGGCCGAGCTGGTGGAAATATTCCAATGGCTGCGCGAAGACCAGTCCCGCGAGCTGCCTGCCGAACAGTTGGAGCACGCCGGCCAGGAAGTCGGCGACATCGTCCTCTACCTGTTGCTGCTGTGCAGCGAACTGGGGCTGGACATGGACACGGTGGTGCGTAACAAGCTGGCTGACAGCGAGCGGAGATTTGCCAAGTGAGTGATCGGCATTTCGACCAGTTGGCAACCCGCTTTGCGGAAAAGATCTATGGCGGTGCCAAGGGAGCCATTCGTCTGGCGGTGCTGCAGGCCGACCTGACCGAGACCCTGCCCGCACGACCGCTTCGTGTACTGGATATCGGCGCCGGGCTGGGACACATGTCGCTGTGGCTGGCCGAACAGGGTCATCAGGTAACCCTGGCCGAACCCGCCGAGCCGATGCTCGAAGGCGCACGTCAGCGCTTCGCCGATGCCGGACAGACGGCAACCTTCATTCAGGCTCCGTGGCAGGCGCTGCCGGAGTTACTGAGCGACACTTATGATCTGGTGCTGTGCCACGCGGTGCTCGAGTGGCTGGCCGAGCCGCATACCATCCTCCCGGTGCTACGCCAGTTGACCAGGGACGATGGCTGGTTGTCGCTGGCGTTTTACAACCGCGATGCGTTGATCTATCGCAACCTGTTGAAGGGCCATTTCCGCAAGATGCGCAAGAATGACATGGCCGGGGAAAAACAGAGCCTGACGCCTCAGCAACCGCTCGACCCCCGGGAACTGGCGACGCAACTTGAAGGCCTGTGGCAAGTCGAAACCCGTAGCGGGGTGCGGGTATTTCACGATTACATGCCGGTTGAATTCCAGGCTCGGGCCGAGCTGACGGATCTGCTGGAAATGGAACTGGCGCATCGGCGTCATCCAGCCTTTGCCGGGCTGGGTCGATACCTTCACTGGATGTGCCGTCCGGTCTGACATCACTGCGGAGCCCACCATGAAACACCGTTCTGCCTTGTTTGCCGTGCTGCTGGGGACCAGTCTGTTCGGGATCAGCGCCTGCCAGAGCGACAACCCGTATGTCGCCAGCTCTCTGCCCATGCCGCCCGCTCCTGCGCAGGCGGCAAGGACGCTGGACATGAGCGCCTACCCTGCGCCGCCGCGGGACTATGGGCGTTATCGGTCCTGGGGCTGGCTCAACGGCCAGCTGCCGCCGGGTACGGCGTGGGTGGATTCGGCGCAGGTGGTCGAAGCCGTGAGCAACGGTCTGGACCAGCGTGGTTTGCGACCGGCTCGCGGCAATCAGCCGGCAGACTTGTACGTCACTGCCACGACCCGCCAGGAAACCCGGCTGCGTCAGGTGCGTGAAGATTACGATCCCTACTATGGGGGCGGCATGGGCTATGGCCGCTACGATGGCTACCGGCCCGGTTACGGCGGCTACGCCAGCGTGCCGGTGGTACGCACCTATCAGGAAAAGGTCATGGTGGTGCAGATCAACCTGATCGACGCGCGCAGCAACCAGCCGGTATGGAGCGCCAGCGCCGATGCGCGCGCCAGCAATAATCTGGCCGACCGCAGCAGTGCGTTGCGCCAGGCCGTGCAACAGGCTCTGGCGGCCTACCCGCCTTCGTAACCCTTTCGGAGAACTGCCATGTTTCGCCGTATCGTTCTGCTGACCTGTGCCGTGCTGCTGACGGCCTGTCAGAGCAACTCGATCAATCGCGACTTCGATGCCCAGCGGGATTTCGGCGGCTATCGCAGCTGGAGCTGGAAGGAGCCCGCCGTTCAGTATCAGCCTGACAATGATCCGCGGCTCAAGAGCGACCTGACCGAGCAGCGCCTTCGCCAGTCGATCGGCGAACAGCTGGACCAGCGCGGTCTGCGCATGGCAACAGCCGGTGCCCGGCCGGATTTGAAAGTGCAGGCCTGGCTGATTGTCGAAAACCGTCAGCAGACGGTCAGCACCAACTATGGCGGGGGCTGGAACCCCTGGGGTGGTTATGGCTACTGGAACGGGCCGATGAACACCGAAACCCGCAGCGTCGACTACAAGGTCGGCACCGTGCAGATCGATATGTTCGACGGCAAGGACGGCAAACTGGTCTGGCGTGGAAGCACCGAGCGCATTCTCAACGACAACGCCGGCAGCCCGTCCGAACGCGATCAGGCCATGCGCACCACGGTGGCGAAAATTCTGGAGCAGTATCCACCGCGCTAGCCACGACTGACGTGCCGATGCACTGCGTCGGCATGGCGTTTCAGACGCTCTGCTGCCTTGGGCAATGAACAGCGCGATCCGGGCTCAGGCCTGCAGATCGCCCTGCATTTCATCGAGCAATTCCTGAATCGCGTCGAGACGCTCTTCGGGATCGTCGATTTCCAGCAGTTCCACTTTGTCTTTTTCGGTGAACGGCAGCAGGTAGGCAAGCTGGTTGGACAACGCGTATTGCCCACCGGCAGACATGCCCATGTTCAAGGAAGCCACCATCGGATGCTCGGCCAGCGCTTCGAGCAGGGCCACGAGGTCAGCATCTTCCTCCTGCAACGGGCGCTCCACGGGCTCTTCCAGCCATTCAACCTCGGCCACCAACAGTTGATCGCGCTGAACCTCGGCGGCAACGACGCGGAAGCGACGCCCGCCGACGACCCGAATGCCCAGCAAGCCGTTCTCCTGCTGCTGAAAATCGGTAACCAGCGCTTCGCAGCCGATCATCGAGTAGCCGCCCGGCACTGGGCCGATTTCACTTCCCTCGGTGATACACACCACACCGAACCCTTCTCCCTGCTTCATGCAACGGCCGATCATGTCCAGGTAACGGGCCTCGAACAGCTGCAGATCAAGCACGCACCCCGGAAACAGCACAGCGTTCAGTGGAAACAATGGCAGCGTCATAGAAAAGCCTCCTTTTAAATGGCCAGCGACATTGCCAGCGGCAGGAACAACGCCGTCGCAACGCCCATCAGACTCATTGCCAACGCAGCAAAAGCCCCCGATTCCTCGCCCTCCTGCAATGCCACGGATGTGCCTACCGCATGTGCAGTGAGCCCCAGCGCCATGCCTCGGGCAGCAGGATTATCCACCCCGATCAGCGACAGCAGACCGGGGCCGAAAATGGCACCGAATACACCAGTAATCAACACAAAAACCGCTGCCAGGGCGGCAACCCCGCCGATCTGCTCGGCGACCAGCATGGCAATGGGCGATGTCACCGACTTCGGTGCCATGGTCATCAGAATCATGTGGTCGGCACCGAACAGCACCCCGAAGCCCACGCACAGGCCGGTGGCAAACACCCCGCCGACTACCAGCGTAGTCAAGACCGGCCAGAACAACTGTCGGATCCGTCGCATATTCAGATAGAGCGGGACCGCCAGCGCGACGGTTGCAGGCCCCAGCAGCGTGCCCAGAATCTCGGTGCTTTTGCGGTACTCGGCGTACTCAAGGTCGCAGAACAGCACGACCCCGATCACCACCACCATCGAGACCAGCACGGGCTGCAGAAACAGCCAGCGGGTTCTTTCGTAAGCCGCCATCGCCAGTTGATAGGCACCCAGGGTGATCGCGATGCCGAAAAGCGGGTGATGAATCACCGACAGCCATGCACCGTGCCAGTCAAGACTCATGGCAACTCCCGGCGCTGAGCCTGACGCTTGATCAGGGTCTGCATCAGCCAGCCGACGAAGGTCACGGAAATCATCAGCGACAGGGTCAGCGTGCCGAAGATCGCCCAGAAGTCCTCGGCAATCGCCGACGCGTAAACCATCACCCCGACCGCAGGCGGCACCAGCAGCAACGGCAGATAGCGCAACAAACTGCTGGCAGCAGTGCTGATCGGCTCGCTGACTTCACCGCGCCACATCAGATAGCCCATTAACAGCACGAGGCCGATGATCGGCCCCGGCAAAATCGACAGAAACAGATGGTTGAGCGCGGTCCCCAGCAATTGGAACAGCACCAGCCATGTCAAACCCCTTAACAGCATGAGGACTCCAGCAGATAAACGAACCCGGCGAACGATCGGCGTCATTATAAACACGCTGCGCCAGAGGTCATGAGTGGGTATTCGCATTGCCGCAGTTGCTTGACCGGGCAACCGCCCTCTGCTGATCTGGTCATTCGCCCGCAGGCATCAGCGGATGCGGGCAGGGGCAGCTCCATACCCCCTCATCAGACAAGGAGAGCGGCATGCCTTTTGTACCCGTCGAAGAGCTCAAACAATACACCGGCAAGGACGCAGTCTATTCAGACTGGCTGACCATCGATCAGCAGCGTATCAACCTGTTCGCCGACGCCACAGGGGATTTCCAGTTCATCCATGTCGACCCGGTCAAAGCAGCGCAGACCCCGTTCGGCACGACTATCGCACACGGCTTCCTGTCTTTGTCGCTGATCCCCAAGCTCATGGAGGGCATCATGGTACTGCCCGAAGGCTTGAAGATGGCGGTCAATTACGGGATGGACAGTGTGCGCTTCGTTCAACCGGTGACGGTCAACTCGCGGGTGCGCCTCAAGTTCCAATTGACCGGCGTAAGCGAGAAAAAACCCGGTCAGTGGTTGCTCAAGGCAATGGCCACACTGGAGATAGAAGGTCAGGAAAAACCCGCTTTTGTGGCCGAGCCTTTAACGCTGTGTTTCGTATAAGGCGTTTAAAACATGAAACAGTCGTAACAGACTGTTTCATCCCGCTGACCCGCTGCGGCATACTCCCCTGCGGTCGTGCCCCCTAACATCTGCTCAAGCGGAGCCGGGCTCGCCCCTGAATCATTCTTCCGGGATCTCACATGCGCGCGCTCGCTCCATTGGCTTTGACACTCTTGATCGCAGGTTGCGGTGATGGCGAATCAATTTTGCCGCCAGACGGCCGCCTGCCCGACGGCGGACGCTACCGGGGCGATCTGGTCAATGGCGTTCTACAGGGCCAGGGCCGCATCGATTACCCCAACGGCAGTTGGTACGCAGGTCAGTTCGAAAACGGCCTGCGTCAAGGTCAGGGCGAATGGCACTCCAGCACCGGCGACGTCTACAAGGGTGGCTTCGAGCAAGGTCTGTTCAATGGCCAGGGCCGCCTGACCACCCGCGCTGGCGCGAGTTATGTCGGCAACTTCAAGCTTGGCATGCGCGACGGCGAAGGCACCCAGAAAGACAAGGGCGTGCTTTACCGTGGCCAGTTCAAGGCCGGCGTGTACGACGGGCCCGGTCGCCTGGAGCTGGAAGACGGCAGCCAGCATCAGGGCATGTTCGCCAATGGCAAGGCCAATGGCGAGGGTTCGCGCAGCGACGCCAGCGGCAACCAGTACAGCGGCAATTTCATCGACGGACAATTGCAGGGCACCGGCAGCTTCACCAGCGCTGACGGCGATCAATACGTCGGTAATTTCCACAACAGCCAGCTGGATGGCAAGGGTCGCTACGAAAACAGTGACGGCGACGTCTGGAGCGGTGAATTCAAGGAAGGCGCGCTGACCGGCAAAGGCGAGTTGATCGGCTCTGACGGCAGCCGCTATCAGGGTGATTTCGACAACTGGCGCTTCATGGGTCAGGGCCAGTTGCTGCTGGCCGATGGCAGCCGTTACATCGGCCAGTTTGCCGATGACACCTACCAGGGCGACGGTGTGCTGATTTCCGCCGATGGCAAGGAGCAGCGCGGCATCTGGGCCAATGGTCAGCGGATCCGTGATGCCAAAGGCAAATTGCTGCCGGACCCACTGGAAGCCGGGCTGCTGGTCCAGGGTTCGCTGCTGGACAAGGCACTGGCAGCCGTGCCGGCGTCGACACCCGCTACCGAGCTGTACACGCTCGTCGTAGGTGGCGACGGCAAGCAGAGCGTGTTCATGCGCGAGGCGGACTACGTGAGCAACCTGCTCAAGTCGCGTTTCGGGGCCGTCGGACAGGTCAGCCTGGTCAATCATCGCGATCACATGGATGACCGGCCGATGGCGACGCGTGAAACCATCACCCGCGCAGTACAGACACTCGCCCAGCGCACCGGCCCGGAAGATCTGGTGTTCATTTACCTGACCAGCCACGGCACTCAGGATCATGAACTGGTGCTCGACCAGCCGCGCCTGTCGCTGGCAGACCTGCCCGCCGACGCCCTGGCAGCAGCCCTCGCGCCATTGAAGAACCGTGACAAGGTCGTGGTGATTTCAGCCTGTTATTCGGGCGGGTTCATTCCCGACCTGAAAGATGAGCGCACGCTGATCATGACCGCCTCGCGCGCCGACCGCGTCTCGTTCGGCTGCTCGGAAGAAGCGGACTTCACTTATTTTGGCGATGCACTATTTGCCAGGGCATTGGTCGAAACCGATGACCTGCAACACGCTTTCAACGAAGCGAAGGCCTATGTTGCGCAACGTGAGACCGAAGACAACTTCGAAGCCTCCGAACCGCAGATATGGGCACCCAAAGGAGTCCTGGCGCGCTGGCAGCAGTTGCGCAAGAGCCAGGCCGAACGCGCGTTGAGTACGGCGTTGAACCGCACGGAAGCGAAGACTTCGACTAGCCGCTAGGCTTATGTGTATTAAGGGAGAAGCCACATGTACCTGACGCCGCAACACATCCTGCTCGCAGGAGCCACAGGCCTTACAGGCGAGCATTTGCTGGACCGGCTGCTCAGCGAGCCGACCGTCAGCCGCGTGTTGGCACCGACCCGCAAGCCGCTGGCCGAGCACTCGCACCTGGAAAACCCGATCGGCGAGCTGGCGACCTTGCTGCCAACGCTGTCCGGCCGGGTGGACATCGCATTCTGTTGCCTGGGCACCACGATCAAACAGGCCGGTTCACAGGAAGCCTTCAAGGCCGTCGATCTGGACATGGTCACGGCGTTCGCCAGCCGCGCCCGCGAACTCGGTGCTCGCCACTTGCTGGTGATCAGCGCAGTCGGCGCAGACCCGGCGTCCAGTACCTTTTACAACCGTGTCAAAGGCGAAATGGAACAGGCGCTTCGCGCGCAAGGCTGGCCGCAACTGACCATCGCCCGCCCTTCCCTGCTGGTGGGCAGCCGTCCTGAAACCCGCTGGGTCGAGCAACTGGCGGCACCTATCGCCAAACTGATCCCCGGCAAATACGGCGCCATCGAAGCCTGCCAACTGGCCCGCGCCCTGTGGCGGCTGGCGCTGGAAGAGCAGAACGGCGAACGGATCGTCGAATCGGATGAGCTGCGCAAGCTGGGCAAGTAGGTGATGATCGCCAGGGCCCAGCGCTGATCGTTCCCGCGCTCCGCGTGGGAATGCAGTTCGTGACGCTCTGCGTCACCCAAGGGAGCCTTACCCGATAGCCCAGGTGTCGCTCCGCCCCCCTAAAGCCCGCCTGTAGCCTGAACCCCCAGTCCCGCCGCGGTCAGCAATGACAGTGGCAGCAGCAGGGTGTCGAGCAGCGCACTGCCAGGCAGGTCCAGGCCCGGGTAGCTGGGAGCGTCTGCGCCGAATCGGTCGGCGGCACAGCAACCACCCTGCAGCGCGTACATATTCAACCGCGTACCGGCATACACCACCGGCGCACCAGGTTTGGCCGCATTGAGCGTGCGTGCCGTTGCGCATCCGGTCAGCGCCAGCGCAAGCGCTACCAGCAGCAGCTTATTCATCGCCGCCAATATGGTGCTCGCCCCAGCGCGGCAACATGTCCTGAGGAATATTCAGCAGGTTGAGGATCCGCGCGACGATAAAGTCCACCAGGTCGTCGATGGTCTGCGGCTGGTGATAAAAGCCGGGAGACGCCGGCAGAATCACTGCGCCCATGTTCGACAGCTTGAGCATGTGTTCCAGATGAATGCTGGAATACGGCGCTTCGCGCGGCACCAGAATCAACTGGCGCCGCTCCTTCAGCGTGACGTCAGCGGCGCGCTCGATCAGATTGTTGCAAGCCCCGGTGGCAATCGCCGACAGCGAACCGGTGGAACACGGCACCACCACCATCGCGCTGGGCGCACCCGAGCCGGAGGCCACTGGCGACATCCAGTCATCGCGTCCATAGACGCGAATCTGCCCGGCAGACGCACCGGTGTACTCCGTCAGAAACGCCTGCATCATCATCGCCTTGGGCGGCAGGCGCACGTCGGTCTCGGTGGCCATCACCAGTTGCGCCGCCTTGGAGATCAGGAAATGTACTTCCCGGTCCTCACGCACCAGACAATCCAGCAGGCGCAGGCCATATTGCGCGCCTGATGCACCGGTCATCGCGACGGTGACGCGCTCCGGGCCGCTCATTGCAACGCCTCCGCCAGTTTGCCATGCAGACCGCCAAAGCCGCCGTTGCTCATGATCACAATGTGCGTGCCGGGCTGCGCCTGGCTTTTGACCCGGGCGATGATTGCCTCGAGGGAATCACAGACCAACGCCGGCACAGTGCCTCCCGCGACTGTTGCCGCCAGGTCCCAGCCCAGATTGGGGGGCGCATACCAGACCACCTGATCCGCCTGACTCACGCTTTCCCGCAAGCCATCGCGATGCGCGCCAAGCTTCATCGAGTTGGAGCGCGGCTCGATGACTGCAATGATCGACGCATCACCGACCTTTTTGCGCAGGCCGTCCAGCGTGGTGGCGATGGCCGTGGGGTGATGAGCGAAGTCATCATAAATAGTGATGCCGCGCACGTCGGCGACCTTTTCCATACGCCGTTTGACGCTCTTGAATGCACTGAGCGCCTGCACACCCAGCAGCGGCACCACGCCAACATGGCGAGCGGCTGCCAGCGTCGCCAGGGCGTTTGCTACGTTGTGCTGACCGGTCATGTCCCAGTCGACGGTGCCTTGAAGCTCGCCTTCGAACAGCACTTCAAAGCGCGAGCCGTCTTCGCTCAACAGTCGTGCCTGCCACTGACCGTTCTGGCCTGTGGTCTGTACCGGCGTCCAGCAGCCCATCTCGATGACCCGCGCCAACGCCGGCTCGGTAGTCGGATGGATCACCAGGCCTTCGCTCGGGATAGTACGCACCAGATGGTGAAACTGGCGTTCGATGGCCGGCAGATCGGGGAAGATGTCGGCATGATCGAACTCAAGATTGTTGAGGATCGCTGTCCGTGGGCGGTAGTGAACGAACTTGGAGCGTTTGTCGAAGAACGCGCTGTCGTACTCATCGGCCTCGACCACAAAGAACGGGGTCTCGCCCAGACGCGCCGACACGGCGAAGTTCTGCGGGATGCCGCCGATCAGGAAGCCGGGGCTCATGCCCGCGTGTTCCAGCACCCAGGCCAGCATGCTGCTGGTGGTGGTCTTGCCGTGCGTGCCGGCCACGGCCAGCACCCAGCGGCCCTGCAGCACATGGTCCGCCAGCCACTGCGGGCCAGACACATACGGCAAACCGGTGTTGAGCACATATTCAACCGCAGGGTTGCCACGCGACAGCGCGTTGCCGACCACTACCAGGTCCGGCGCGGGAATCAGTTGCACGGGATCATAGCCTTGGGTCAGCTCGATGCCCTGCGCCTGGAGCTGGGTGCTCATCGGTGGATAGACATTGGCGTCGGAGCCCGTGACCCGGTGCCCCAACTCTTTGGCGAGCACCGCCAGAGACCCCATGAACGTGCCGCAGATACCAAGGATATGAATATGCATGACCAACCTCTCAGAACATCTGCGCAGGTTAACGTAGGGACGGTGAAATGGCACCCTGAGTTTGTCCGTCGTCTCGCGCGCGCAAGCCATTTCAATGCCAGGCAGATAAGCCTAAAGTCCTAGCCACGGCCGAATGCAAATGGCCTATTCTTGAACGCTTATTGCCAGATACCCGAAAGCAGAATCGACACAGACTCCCTCACAACAAGAACCAGGAGACATACCATGCGTTACGCTCATCCCGGTACCGAAGGCGCTATCGTCAACTTCAAGGAACGCTACGGTAACTACATCGGCGGCGAGTTCGTCGCACCGGTGAAAGGCCAGTATTTCACCAACACCTCGCCGGTCACCGGCAAGGCCATTGCAGAATTTCCGCGCTCCACCGCCGAAGACATCGACAAGGCACTCGACGCCGCACACGCTGCCGCTGCGGCCTGGGGCTCGACCTCGGTGCAGGCACGCTCGCTGGTCCTGCTGAAGATTGCCGATCGCATCGAAGCCAATCTGGAAGTCCTGGCCATCACCGAAACCTGGGACAACGGCAAGGCAATCCGCGAAACCCTCAACGCCGATATCCCGCTGGCTGCCGACCATTTCCGCTACTTCGCCGGCGTGCTGCGTGCGCAGGAAGGCAGCGCCGCCGAAATCGACGGCAATACCGTGGCCTATCACATTCATGAGCCGCTGGGCGTGGTCGGGCAGATCATCCCGTGGAACTTCCCGCTCCTGATGGCCGCCTGGAAACTCGCCCCTGCGCTGGCTGCCGGTAATTGTATCGTGCTCAAACCTGCCGAGCAGACGCCGCTGGGCATCAGCGTGCTGATCGAACTGATCGGCGACCTGCTGCCTCCCGGCGTGCTGAACATCGTGCAGGGTTATGGCCGCGAAGCGGGTGAAGCGCTGGCCAGCAGCAAACGCATCGCCAAAATCGCCTTTACCGGCTCGACACCGGTCGGCTCACACATCATGAAACTGGCTGCGGACAACATCATCCCGTCCACCGTGGAACTGGGCGGCAAGTCGCCGAACATCTTCTTCGAAGACATCATGAGCGCCGAGCCTGAGTTCATCGACAAGGCCGCCGAAGGCCTGGTGCTGGCGTTCTTCAATCAGGGCGAAGTCTGCACCTGCCCGTCTCGCGCGCTGGTGCAGGAGTCGATCTATCCGCAGTTCATGGAAGCGGTGATGCGCAAGGTCGAGAAGATCAAGCGCGGCGACCCGCTGGACACCGACACCATGGTCGGCGCGCAGGCATCCGAGCAACAATTCGACAAGATTCTTTCGTACCTGGACATCGCCAAGGGCGAAGGCGCAGAGCTGTTGACCGGCGGCAAAGTGGAGAAGCTGGAGGGCAACCTGTCCACTGGCTACTACATTCAGCCGACGCTGCTCAAAGGCAACAATAAAATGCGCGTGTTCCAGGAAGAAATCTTCGGCCCGGTGGTCAGCGTCACGACCTTCAAGGACGAAGCAGAAGCCGTGGCCATCGCCAACGATACCGAGTTCGGTCTGGGCGCAGGCCTGTGGACCCGCGACATCAACCGCGCCTACCGCGTGGGCCGGGCGATCAAGGCCGGACGCGTGTGGACCAACTGCTACCACCTGTACCCGGCACACGCCGCGTTCGGTGGCTACAAGAAATCCGGCGTCGGCCGCGAAACCCACAAAATCGCGCTTGAGCATTATCAACAGACCAAAAACCTGCTGGTGAGCTACGACACCAACCCGCTGGGTTTCTTCTAGCACCCGCCCGCGATATGACGCAAAGCGTCACGAACTGCATGCCAACGCGGAGCATTGGCACGATAGTCGTCTCAAGATGTTTATCGCTCCCGCGCACTGCGCGATAGTCATCTCAAAAACATCGCGCACCAACCCTGTGCATCGCGCCTTGGCCCACCGCCCTGGCGTGATGCATCTTTGCTCTGAATCCTCCGTTCATGGTTGCAAACTCGCACTCCCGGTCAGGATGGAGTATTAATTGCTTGCATCGCTTCCCACAGTCGTTTGAACCGGGACGTATCCGTTTCAGCGAAAGACTACGTCCGACGCAAGCAGCGCGACGTCATGGAGAATCTGTATGGCGAGCTTTTCCCATTCTGTCGGTGCGCAGACGTACCGCTTCGACAGCCTCAAAGAAGTCATGGCCAAGGCCAGTCCTGCGCGCTCCGGTGACTATCTGGCCGAAGTCGCGGCGCAGAACGACGGTGAGCGAGTCGCAGCGCAGATGGCGCTGGCGAACATTCCGCTCAAGCACTTTCTTGAAGAAGCCCTGATCCCTTACGAACAGGACGAAGTTACCCGGCTGATCATCGACACCCACGACAAACTGGCGTTTGCCCCGGTCAGTCATCTGACAGTCGGCGGCTTTCGCGACTGGCTGCTCAGCGACAAGGCCGACGAAACCAGTCTGCGCGCGCTGGCCCCCGGCCTGACCCCGGAAATGGCCGCTGCCGTTTCAAAGATCATGCGTGTGCAGGATCTGGTGCTGGTGGCGCAGAAAATCCGCGTGGTCACGCGCTTCCGTAACACCATGGGCCTGCGCGGCCGTCTGTCGACACGCCTGCAACCCAATCACCCCACCGACGACCCGTCCGGCATTGCCGCCAGCGTGCTCGACGGCCTGCTGTACGGTAACGGCGATGCCATGATTGGCATCAACCCGGCCACTGACAGCACCTCGTCCATCGTTGCTCTGCTGGAAATGCTCGACGCCATTGTCCAGCGCTATGAAATCCCCACGCAATCCTGCGTGCTGACCCACGTCACCACCTCGATTGAAGTGATCAACCGTGGCGTACCGGTCGATCTGGTGTTTCAGTCGATCACCGGCACTGAAGCCGCCAACGCCAGCTTCGGCATCAGTCTCAAGCTGTTGCAGGAAGGCTATGAAGCGGGCCTGAGCCTGAACCGCGGCACCCTCGGGCAAAACCTGATGTATTTCGAGACCGGGCAAGGCAGCGCGCTGTCGGCCAACGCGCACCATGGCATCGACCAGCAGACCTGCGAGACCCGCGCCTATGCCGTCGCCCGGCATTTCAATCCGTTTCTGGTCAACACCGTGGTCGGTTTCATCGGCCCCGAGTATCTGTACAACGGCAAACAGATCATCCGCGCCGGTCTGGAGGATCACTTCTGCGGCAAACTGCTGGGCGTACCGATGGGCTGTGACATCTGCTACACCAACCACGCAGAGGCCGATCAGGACGACATGGACACTCTGCTGACATTGCTGGGCGTCGCGGGGATCAACTTCATCATGGGCATTCCCGGCTCCGACGACATCATGCTCAACTACCAGACCACCTCGTTCCACGACGCGCTGTACGCCAGGCAAAGCCTGGGCCTGCGTCCTGCACCGGAATACGAAGCCTGGCTGGAGAAAATGGGCATCTTCACCCAGGCCGACGGTCGTGTGCGCTTCGGCGACAGCCTGCCGCCTGCCTTCCGTCAGGCGCTGGCGCATCTAGCATGAGTGACGAGCCGATGAACGAACTACAAGACAGCGCCGCCCCCACCAATCCCTGGCTGGAACTGCGCCGCCTGACCCCCGCGCGTATTGCGCTGGGTCGTACCGGCACCAGCCTGCCGACCTCTGCGCAACTGGACTTTCAAGCCGCTCATGCGCAGGCGCGCGACGCGGTGCATCTGGCCTTCGACCATGCCGCGATCAACGCACAACTGACCGAAAAAGGTCGTGAAACCCTGTTGCTGCACAGCGCCGCGGCCGACCGGGACAGCTACCTGCAGCGCCCGGACCTGGGCCGTCGCCTGAATGACGAATCAGCGCAGACGTTGCGTGACTATGCTGCGGCTCATCCGGGCGGTCTCGATCTGGCGGTCGTGGTCGCCGACGGTCTGTCCGCCCTGGCGGTGCATCGGCATGCGGTACCTTTCCTCATTCGCCTGGAAGAACAGGCCAGTGCCGAGGGCTGGTCGCTGTCGCCAGTGATCATGGTCGAACAGGGCCGCGTCGCCGTGGCCGATGAGGTCGGCGAACTGCTCGGTGCGAAGATGGTGGTCATTCTGATCGGCGAGCGCCCCGGTCTCAGCTCCCCGGACAGTCTGGGCCTGTACTTCACCTACGCGCCGAAGGTCGGGCTGAACGACGCGCACCGCAACTGTATTTCCAATGTGCGCCTGGAAGGCTTGAGCTACGGCATGGCCGCTCATCGGCTGCTGTACCTGATGCGCGAGGCCTGCAGGCGGCAGATTTCCGGGGTCAATCTGAAGGACGAAGCTGAGCTGCAGATTCTGGAATCAGACGGCACTGATGATCATTCAGAAAAACCCATCGGCAACTTCCTGCTCGACGGTCCTGCAGCGCCGCATTAGGCCCCATGCAGGCTTATGCCATTCCAAGCCGCCGGGCCGATTCGCGTAATCAGCCCGGCGTATGGCATCAGCCCGGATGAACGTTGCGGCCTGTTCATCCCTTCTGAAGACGTACCGCTCACCCCCCATTCAACCCCGCCGCTTATTCCGAAGCCCCTTCTGCGCATTCTGCTTCTATAATGCCGCGCATACGCACAGTCGTTTCTTCCGCATGCGACCCCGGACAGGGTTCTCGCCTCAGGTGCTTTAATGGAATTCAACCCGCTCGACCTTATTCTGCATCTCGACGTTTACCTTGACCTGTTGGTGACCAACTACGGCACATGGGTTTACGCGATTCTATTTCTGGTGATTTTCTGCGAGACCGGGCTGGTGATCATGCCCTTCCTGCCGGGCGACTCGCTGCTGTTCATCGCTGGCGCCGTGGCTGCCGGTGGCGGCATGGACCCGGTCCTGCTGGCCGGGTTGCTGATGCTCGCAGCGATTCTGGGCGACAGCACCAACTACGTGATTGGCCGCACGGTTGGCGAAAAACTGTTCAGCAACTCGTCATCGCGCATCTTCCGCCGCGACTACCTGCTGCGCACCCAGGATTTTTACGCACGCCACGGCGGCAAGACCGTCACGCTGGCGCGCTTCCTGCCGATTATCCGCACCTTCGCGCCATTCGTGGCCGGTGTGGGCAGGATGTCCTATCCGCGCTTCGTGGGCTTCAGCGTGCTGGGTTCGGTGCTGTGGGTCGGCAGTCTGGTGACCCTGGGCTTCTTCTTCGGCAACGTGCCATTCATCAAGCACAACCTGACCTTCCTGGTACTGGCAATCATCCTGCTGTCACTGGTGCCGATGGTCATCGGCGTGGTGCGCAGCCGCACTGCGCGTCCGGTCGACGCGCGCTGAACCATGTGGTCATTCAGCCACTGGCGCAGGCAGCGCACGCTGGCCCGACACCCGGTTGCTGAAGAA
Source organism: Pseudomonas sp. ICMP 10191 (assembly GCF_001467335.1). Taxonomy (NCBI): domain Bacteria; kingdom Pseudomonadati; phylum Pseudomonadota; class Gammaproteobacteria; order Pseudomonadales; family Pseudomonadaceae; genus Pseudomonas; species Pseudomonas sp. ICMP 10191. Next base: position 67,054 of record NZ_LKGW01000079.1, on the reverse strand, counting down.
CTATGGCATAAGGTCTGCGCACGTCTGCCGATCCTTGATGGCCTGAGCAGCGGGCAACACGCGCAACTGCGTGACGCCTGCGTGCTGTTTCTGCATGACAAACACCTCAGCGCACTGCCGGGCGTTGATCTGGATGACGAACAACGGCTGGTCCTCGCCGCCCAGGCGCAACTGCCGCTGCTGAACCTGGGCGAACTGAACTGGTATCAGGGTTTTCATGAAATCGTGTTGTACCCCGACGACTTCGTCAGCCCGCAGCGCCATCGCGATGCCAGCGGCGTCGAACACGAGTGGGATGCCGAGCACAGTGGCGAGGCCTGGCTGCAGGGCCCGGTGATTCTGGCCTGGCCCGGCGTATTGAGCAGCGGCGACTGGGATGGCTACAACCTGGTGATCCATGAACTGGCGCACAAGCTCGACATGCTCAACGGCGACGCCAATGGCCTGCCGCCGCTGCACAGCGATATGCAGGTGACCGAATGGGCTCGCGTCATGCAAAGCGCGTTCGATGATCTCAACCGGCAACTGGACCACAACCCCGACGCCGAGCCCGCCATCGATCCCTATGCCGCCGAAGACCCCGCCGAATTCTTCGCCGTGACCAGCGAATACTTCTTCAGCGCACCCGATCTGCTGCACAGCAGTTACCCGGCAGTCTACGAACAACTGAAAGCGTTCTACCGCCAGGACACCCTGGCGCGGCTCGGCCTGCTGCGTCAACAGGACCCGGCTTACCGGGACAGCTGACGGCCGCCAAGGCCATGCGTGGCAACCAAAACAGAATATGCCTATAATCCGGACCACTTTATGGCGGTTCGCGCCACAATCTGTCTGGTCAACTAGGGGGGCAATGCCCAATGAGCTACAGCAAGATTCCGGCGGGTAAAGACCTGCCGAACGACATCTACGTCGCGATCGAAATCCCGGCCAACCACGCGCCGATCAAATACGAAATCGACAAAGATTCCGATTGCCTGTTCGTTGACCGTTTCATGGCCACCCCAATGTTCTACCCGGCCAACTACGGTTTCATTCCCAACACCCTGGCTGACGACGGCGACCCGCTGGACGTGCTGGTGGTAACCCCATACCCGGTTACTCCAGGCTCGGTTATCCGCGCACGCCCGGTAGGCATCCTGCACATGACTGACGACGGCGGCGGCGATGCCAAAGTTATCGCGGTGCCACACGACAAGCTGTCCCAGCTGTACGTCGACGTGAAAGAGTACACCGATCTGCCGCCGCTGCTGCTGGAGCAAATCAAGCACTTCTTCGAGAACTACAAGGATCTCGAAAAAGGCAAATGGGTGAAGATCGAAGGTTGGGGCAACGCTGACGCTGCCCGCGCCGAGATCACCAAATCGGTTGCGGCCTTCAAAGGCTGATCACCGATCTGGCGTTTCAGGGCGCGAACACCCGTGCCCTGAAACACGCTCCCCCCTCCTCGCTGCACCTCCCCGCACACCTCTCTTGCTGAAACGAAATCACCCGTTTTTTTGCAGCACGCACGTTTAAAAATGCGCCCGCCTTTTAGACATTCAATGAACAGTTCGTTAATGCCCGTATAGCGGGGGTAAACGCGCAATACCTCGTTTAGCGCCAAAAGCGCTATTACGGAATCCACCTACACGACATTCATTCCATCCGTAGTCCGGATAGCCACGCCCACCCTGGGATAACGTCGACGTCAACACCTCGTTCATTTAAACGCCCAGACGACGCCCGTAGACTTCGCCACTATGAATACATCAGGTGATCGACTCCGCATCCTCCTTCGGGAGTGCCATCTCACAGCGACTGATTTTGCCGCCAACCGCAAAATCACGCCGCAACACGTCAATAACTGGTTCAAGCGTGGCGTGCCCATGGCGCGGATTGACGAGGTGGCTGAACTGTTGACCGTTAACGCCCGCTGGCTGCGCACCGGCGAAGGCCCCAAACACCCTAACGAATGCGCCAATGAAAACACCGGCGGCAATACCCGCGTCATCATTCATCAGGCCAGAAACGTGTCGCGCGGCGACGTGGAAATCCAGATTTTCATGGAAGCGGAATCCACCCAAGGCCTCGGCAAGACCGTCCTCGCCGAAGCCCCCGGACAGAAAATCCGCCTGCCCCTGCAAGTCCTGCAGAACATGGGCATCGACCCGAAAAACTGCATGTGCGTCGCCATGGTCGGCAACAGCATGGCCGACAAGATCCAGGACGGCTCGATCCTCGGCGTCGACCGCGAACTGACCCAGGTCATCGACGGCGAAATCTACGCCCTCGAACACGGCGGCATCCTGCGCGTCCGCTACCTCTACCGCCTGCCCAACGGCGGCCTGCGCCTGCGCAGCCACAACGACGCCGAATACCCGGACGAACTGTTCAGCGCCGAAGACATCGACCGGGAGAAAATACGGATTCTGGGCTGGATATTCTGGTGGTCGACCCTGAACAGCCGACGCAATGCCATGCTGCTGTTATGAGGTGTTTACGGCTGAAAGGCATTCGGGCTGGGCATGGGAGGCGAAGTTCAGTATCCTGTTCGCCATCCAGAGCACCTGACGCAGTCATGCGATGCGGTGTTTGAACGGGGCATGTGATCCGTTTGCCCTGTTGTCTATTCGCGATTCTTCAAGAGGCGTACCTGTTGAAGGCGATTGCGGTCTATCAAAAATAGATCAGAACCGCCTACGAGAAGCCGGCCACAAGCCGGCTTTTTAATGCCTACTGCTTTCTTCCTGCGGCTGGGCAGTGGATATCATCTGCTTGAGAAGCTTCCCGCCAAATCAGCCGCTGGCAGTACTTTGCTGGTTGTCCCGGTCGAAACCCACTTTAGGATAATCCCAAGTCAGGTTTATTCAGGTAACCGGACTATTAGAGGGTTTGCCAAGTGAAAACCATCCATAACGCTCGCTATCAGGTGTTGCTTGATCTTTTGCTGGAAGCGCGCAACGCAGCCGGTATGACGCAAAAAGAATTAGCGGTCCGGCTAGGGCGACCGCAGTCGTTTGTCTCGAAGACAGAGAATGCCGAGCGCAGGCTCGATGTCATTGAGTTCATGGATGTCTGTCGGGGACTCGGGGCTGATCCATATGCGTTGCTCAGTAAGCTGGATGAACACTTGCGTAACGCGTGACGTATTTCGATACCTACACACGCCCAGCCCTCAAACCCGATACGACTCCGCATGCGCCACGTTCCTCAGCGTGCGCCAGTAAGAGCGAACGCGCTTCGCAAGAGTCGGCGAGGTGCTGAACAGTACGATGGTCGCAAAGGACACCCACCAGCCGGGGCGCAGGCAGGTCAGTAGGTATTGATTGAGCCAGATGCGCGCTATTCTCAGCCTGTAACCCTTCGGGTCGAGCCTTTGCAATTGCTCTATCGCAGAGGCTTTGTAGAGTGTGGTCAGTACGCGGGGGCTGGTCAGAAAACGTTCCGGGAAGTCGACGCCAGCCTCGCAGTGGTTGAGGACTCTGAAGTTGCGTCTCAAGACGTTGTCCCATAACTTCAGGTTGCTCAGCCCTACCTCGCAGGGTCGTGCGAGCCGGGCGTCGATGCCCTTCCTGCGCATGACACCTAGCATCAGTGCCTGCTCGCTCACCAGGCGCGCGGACGTGTAGCCAATGAAGTTGCCAAACGGGTTGCGAGACGGCCTGTCGTTGAAAAGCGTGTCCCTTTCGAACAGTGGTTGCTCCCACATGGCGAGCATTGCTTCGCGCGTGCCGAATTGAACGAGATCCGATATGTGGAACAACATCGGCAACCGTTCAGGGTCGCGAATATAAAGCGTCGTGGTGGTGATGGGCGTGTCGAACAGCTGTGTCTCGCCCGGCTCGGTATCATCGGACTGACCTATGACAGCCAGTGCAGCGCTGGTCAGGTTGTGATCGGCGCGCATTTTCATGACATAGGGTCTTGAAGCGCTTTGAATACCGCATAGCGTCGACCGCAGCATGCGATTGATGTTGATCTGATTACCGGCGTCATCAACGAAGGCACCCGGATCATCCGACATGACGATCTGGTCCGCCTTCACATCGGACGTATCTTCATGACGCCAGGTCGAAACGATGATTTCGGCATCTGGCAGGTGCGTCCGGATCGATACGATGCAGGCGAAGATATTTCGTTTGGAACTCAGGTTGCGATACAGGGGCCCCTGAATAACCACGCTGATTTTTCTGGAGTCGACGGCCACAAGATGAGGCATGTGTTTAACCTTGTAATGAGAAGCGCCTGCTACCGACGGCTAGCGGCAGAGCGGTCAATGGGATCTTGCAACACGCCGAAAGACGCGCAGAGCAACACGCCGCATTCGACGCAGGATGCCCGCCAGCAATGGAAGACTTATCAGTACTCTTTCAAGACGAGTGACCATGAACAGCCTGCCAATCTGAACGGAACGGGCTGAGGCTGTTGTGCTTGCCGGCAAATTGTTGAACGACGCATTGAGGGTTCGCGAATAAATGCCCAGGTGCATGGCGGGCACCATGATCACGAGGTTTCGCTTTCGCAGCTTGGTGCTCAGATAGTTGTAGCGAGCAATTTTCTGGATGAAGTCCATGCAGGTAGCAGAGTCATGCTGGCCAAAATCGATCAGCACCCAGTCGCTTTCGACTTTATCCATGTGCTGGGCAACTCTGTTTGCCACGATGCCGCTTACAGCATTGCAGTGAAGAAAATCATCCAGGCTGAACAAAGCGTGTTCGGTCGATGAATCGCTGGCGGGTAGTTCGGTCAGGTTGTAACGGTCATCAATCACAAGGACGGGAACGGTCTTCCTATGCTCGTGCTGAATGCGCGCCAACTGACAGATCAACTGATGGCTGGCGTTGCTGGCGCTCAAATGAGAAACGACGAATACCTTCACTTCGCCCCCTTGCTGTAGGACATAAAGGGAGTCGAGTTGTAGATGGCCTTCACAGCAGCCCACAGGCTTTCAAAATAGAAAATTTTCCCGTTGTTTCGATAAGCCCGAATGGCCGAAATCAAAATGCCGGGGAGCGACAGAAGGTTGTGGTGAAAGTAATCATCCTGCTGGCGAGCAAACCAGGTCTGCCTGCCGCGTTGACGCAACATATTGCGCACCTCGCAGCTCTGTGTGATCAGTGTCTGTTTGGCCAGCACAGGGTCTGTGAGGAAGCGATTGACCAGAAACTCCTGACGCATGCTCGGTAGCTGGTCGAGCAACACGAGCCTCTCGAAGTCGTTGATAAACGCTCTGACCGTCTCACTGTCGTTTTTGAACGTGGACTGCTGCACTACATTATCGATCAGTTCGATCCAGGCTCGAACAGGGAGATGAACAAGACCGGTTGGAATAACGACCGCCGACGGATTGGCCAGGTATTTGTCAGCGAACTGCCGCAATCTGGCCAGTGCGGTCTCGGCAGACAGGTTCAAAAGAGGTTTCTTTTCCAGCAGGGACACATAACAAAGCCCGGATATTCCGAGACATCCGCCAACGGATTCGACCGGAGCATTGCCACCCAGCAGCGCCCGGGAGGTCACCGACTGAGTGATGCCAAAGGGATTGATACGGTTTGGAATACCCGCGCGCGACGCTCGCAACGCATGCTCGATGTCTTCGTACTCCACCCAGTGCAGGGACTCGTCCAGCGGGCAGGCATTCCAGACATCCTTGCGACAAATGTAGAGGCTGCCTGTCGGGTAGCTGGCGTCACTGTTGTAGCGCATCGGGCTGGCGAAACAGAACCCGGTCCGGTCGACGTCCGGGAATATTGACGGCGCAATGGACTGAGCATTACCGCTGGTGCGGTGCAGCCCCAGCAGCCCCTGAGCGACCTCGTCCATGGCCATGCCGTAATCCGAGTAGCGACGCGGGTGCATGCTGATTCGGTTATCGAAGAACATGCTTTGCAAGGTCATCAACGGATAGCGCGGGCCAAAGCGGCGGACAACTTCCCCGAAGTGTTTTGGCAGAAAGACGCGGTCATGCAGGATCACCAGATTGCTGTGTCTGGCCTCCAGTGCGAGACGGTTTTTCTTCTTGCAGATCTGCACGGGCGGGGCAGTGATGTCCTCCCCCACGATGCGGACCTTGTCGAAATAGGCGAAATTACTTCCCGGTGTGCCGCACAGCAGTATCTCCTTGTGCGGGATGTCAATTTCCAGAATGCGCTTCACGACGGCATTGAGAACAGTGGCGTCGCCCGGACCGACAGGAATGCCGAAGGTCCAGCTGTCGAGATCGTCGTTAGATTCCGCAGTCAGCCTGGATACTTTCCTGTAAGTGACCGAGTTGGCCGAACGCGCAATGACCTTGAGCGAGCCGGCAAAGTAATCACGATCCAGATAACACTCGATTGGCGTGTCTTCGATAACCGTGATCTTTTCGCCAACATTCAGAAAGTGCGCACCGTCCCACAGCAGCAGCGGAGACAGCGGTGAATCACTCTGAACACCATAAAAACAGTAGCTACCCGCCCCATACAAGCACAACGGACGCCGTGCGGCATGCAGTTTCCTGATCACCCGTTCAGGCTTGCGAAACGGATGCGCGCGGAACGAGATGAAGCTGGAGCACTCATGGGGCAGCAGTAGCCCCACCGGGAGGCTGCGCAGACTGCCCGCCGCTATGTAACCGAGGCTTGGGTGGTGCTGGAGATGGGTCGTTTTCATGGTCAGACGACGTACTTGTCAGCAAGCGCACCCGGCACCTTCACGACAACGGTGGTCGCATCGGTGAGCGCTTCAAACGCCGTGATATCGCCCGGTTCCAGAACGATGATGTCGCCGGCATGCCAGACCTGATCGCGCATGTTGACCGACCCGGCAATGAGTACGGTTATCTCGGTGGCGACCTTGTGGTAATGAGCCGCTTCCTTTTCACCTGCCTTGTAGGTCTTGACCCCGACCTCACAGGACTCGGTACTGAAAACTGCAGGTTCGAATCCACCCACGAACCAGCCTTTGACCATGTCTTCCAGTCTTGCCGTTTTCATCGCATCTCTCCTGCTTCGAAAGCGTGGAGCTGACTGTCGGTTTTCAGTGGCCGGTACTGATTGGGTTCGATCCGGTAGGCGCCGATCTTCTTCTGCAACAGCACCAGCTCATTGAGAGCGGGGGCTATGTAGAAGTTGTCGTTGACCCTGGCGTCCTTGCGAATCATCTCCTTGGCTGCCGATACGAATAGCGAGCCGGACTTGAACCAGTACACACCGGCAATGGCGTTTGAGCTGATCGGGTTCTTTTCGGCTGCTTCGATAACCCGGCAGTCGCTGTCCAGGCGCGCGAATGAATAACGAGGGTGCAGAGAATTGAAGATGACCACTCCGGCATCCTCATGACGTTGCCGAAACGCACGTACTGCATCCAGCAGCTGGATATCCAGAAAGTCGCTGATGCTGAGAATCAGCAGTTCGTCATCGTTGTCGATTTCTTCGCTCGCCAGAAGCGCTGTGCAAGCCGCACCACGGGTGATGTTGTGGACCGGTAGAACACTGGCCGACGGGTGCATTTGCGGGACCATGTTGCGAAGGTGCAGCCGGGCGATATCGTTGTTCGAGAATGTGCAGATCATCCTGCGCGGCTGAAGTACTGCGCAGTTGTCTATCAGCGTATGAATCAGCGGCTTGCCTTTGAGTTCGCACAGGTAGTGCGGGTACTCGCCCTCATCATGCGGCGCCTCTGTCTGCCTGCCGGTCAGAAGAATGATATTCAACGCGCTCACAGGACTGCCGCCTTGTCGAAGTTGATCTGTTCAACTTTGCCAAGAATGTTATTGAGGTTTACATCGCAGGTTTCAGCCACGACCAGAACATGTGCGCCTGAGTCTCTGGCGGCCTTGATGCCATTCTCGTTGTCCTCGACGATGAGGCATTCTTCAGGCTGAAGACCCAGTTGGCTGATGGCCTTGGTGTAGATATCCGGCGCTGGTTTGGCATGCTTGACGTCTTCGTTGGAGAGCCGCAGATCGAGGTATCGGTCTAGATCCGCCCTGTTCATCATGACCTCCACGGTGTTGCGAATGGAGTTGGACGCCACTGCCAGCTTGTAACCCAGCGTTTTCAGTGATGACAACGCGTACTGATGCACAAAGGTCGGTTTGCACTGGGCGTAAACAATCTCCATGGTGTACTGCTGCTTCATCTCGTTGATGAAGGCGTGCAACGCAACCGGCAGGTCGCGTTCGACACTCAGCATGTCGAGTTTGCGCGAGGTGGGCAGACCGTCGTAGGCGGTGAGGTGTTCGTGGCGACTGATGTTGTAACCGAACAGGCTGAGCGCTCTGTTGAGTGCGTTGTAATGCCATTCCTTGGCGTCGATAAGAACACCGTCCATATCGAAAATCACTGCCTTGATCATGATTGCCTCACGTGAAGAAAGTGGCTGCGTCTGCGGGAAGATCAGTACACAGCATCAAACGGTCCTGCGACCTGAACTCGAGCAATTGCTGCCACAGGGCGCCATGACCACGCCCGTGCAATTCGGGTGACACCACACAAACCTGCTTGCCCAGGGAAAGAAGATCGCCAATGATCTGGTTGGAGAACCACTCACCCTCAAAACCGTCAAGCCAGACGCCTGCAGCCTGTTTGAGCCAGGCTGGCGACTGCTCTACATCGCTGAGACGGGTGTAAGTGGTGAGGTTGGCGTTGAGGTAACTCCGCATGTCCGGCACCGCCATATCGAAGGCGAACCAGTTGGTATGGCCGTAACGGGCGAAGGTTGCAGCGAGAGCCTGTGCCAGGCCATCCGCCTTGACGTTGATGGCCAGAGGCAGGTTGCGGCCCGCCATGATGTCGAGCAGGCCGTCCAGCGTCAGCTCGCCGCCCGCAGGCATGTCGTGGGAGATGACCAACTGGCCAGCCACATCACGGACATCGGTTTCGGTGCCGAAGCCAAGGTCGAATGATCGATGAAAGGCTTCGGGCAGATTGCGCTGCGGCCTTTGCAGCCAATAGCCGCGATGGCTGATGATCTGCATGTCAGGCCTCTTTTCCCGAGGCTGCCTGCCTGCTCAGCGGCAACGACAGGAACTGGTTGAGGTCTGCCGGGATGCCCAGGCCATACATGCCATGACCTTCTGCACCAATGCTGTAATGAATGACCCTGGCGCCCTGCCCGATGAGCTCGTTGTAAACCGGTGCGACATAGAACTCACCATTGACGCGAAGATCTTTCGCGACCATCGCCTCGATGGCCGATATCAGTTGACCTGCACGGCGAAAGTTATAAATGCCGACAGTGGCCTCGTCAGAGATAACCTCCTTTTCCACCACACGGTCGATCATGCCTGCTGCACTGAAGCCCACGAACGACCATTTCGGATCGCTGGCTTTCATGGTCATGATCAAGCCCTCTGCATCGCTCTCGTTAATTACCTGCAGATAGGCGTTTATATCCACATCGACGTACTGGTCGCTGTTGGCAATCATCACTTGCTGGCTGTCGTCGAGCAGGTGCCGCGCTGCATACACCGAGCACGCAGCGCCCCCGGTCAGGCCGCCGAGCTCGACGATCTCGCAGCCGGGCGCCCAGGCATTCAGTCTTTCCCTCAGCCCGTAACGTGCGACCTGTTCCGACTGACAGATAAAGATGAATCTGTGCGGGCACTTCGGCGTCAGGTTGTCGATCACGACCTTGATCATCGGTACACCATGTACAGGGATCAACGGTTTGGGGTCGGTGTAGCCCGCAACCGCAAAGCGACTCCCGGCCCCGGCCATCGGAACGATAATTTGCAACATGGAAATACCTTTATGAATTGAGTGATGGCCAAGTTGACTGGAAGCATGACATCACGAAACAATGAATCAGTAATAACCCTGCTCGGTCATCCGGCCGCGCTCAAGCGTCAAGTAACGCTGGCAAAACTCTTTACCTTCTTCTACTGCGTGGGTAACAAGGATCAAGGCCATCCCGTCATCCTGCATCATGCGAATTCGTTCGTGGCATTTGCGCTTGAACTCTTCGTCCCCTACCGCAAGAACTTCGTCAGCCAGTAATGTCTGAGGCTCGACATGAACGGCGACTGAAAAACCCAGCCTCATGTACATGCCTGACGAATAGTTCTTTACCGGCGTATCGATGAAGTTTCCCAACCCGGAAAAATCGACAATCTCGTTGAAGCGCGAACGCACTTCCTTGTTACTCAATCCAAACAGACTGGCATTGAGGTAGATATTTTCCTCGCCGGTCAGTTCAGGGTGAAAACCCACTCCTATTTCGATTAGCGGTGCTACTCGCCCCACACTGGTCAGCCGCCCACTGGTGGGCACAAGAATGCGTGAGACCAGTTGCAACAAGGTACTTTTACCTGAACCGTTATGCCCCACCAGTGCAAGCGACTCACCTTTGTGCAAGGTGAACGAGACATCACTGACTGCCGTGAATGTTTCGGCACGCTCACGATATCGAGTGTCAAACAGCCCCAGAAACTTCTTCTTCAAACCGCCTCTGTTATGGCGCAGAACAAACTGTTTGGTAAGGTTCTCTGCCTTGATGACCACGCGACTCATAGATATTCCACCACGCGGTCCACCTTCCTGAACATAAACAGGCCCACCAGCAGCGACGCAGCGCCCATGAACACGCACAGCAGCAAATCACGAGGCTCGGGAACGATTCCGCCATGCAGAATGCTGGTAAAACTGTTGAAGTACAGGCCTACCGGGTTATAGGCCGCAATGCGGGCGACACCGTCGGGCAGCGATGAGGTCACCCATACGATGGGTGTAAGCCAGAACAACAAGGGTAGAAACACATCGGTGAAGTGCTTGGCATCCCGTACGGTGACCTGGATGACGCTGAGTGCCAGACCAACGCCCATGATCAATGCCATGAAGGCGATCAGCACAATCGGATAAAACAACAGTGCACGCGAAAAGACACCGCCCAGCATGGCAAATAGCGATGCATAGACGAGCATGCAGCCGGCCCAGAAAACGACGATGGCCAGCGCCCCGGAAATGGGTAACAACAGACGGGGAAAACGCAACTTTCGAATGAGGTTGCCGTTATTGATCAGCCACTCTCCGCTTTGCGAAACAATTTGTGCCAGAAGCATCCAATGGACAACCCCTGTCACCAGGTGCAGCGCAAAGCGGTCCTGACTACTGGGCAGAATATAAGTGAACACCGTGTAATACGTGAGCGTGACAACCAATGGGTTACCCAACGACCAGACAAAACCCAACGTTGCACCCATGTAACGGATTTTTATTTCCTTGGAAACAAGATTGATGATCAGGTCACGCCACTTCATCACGCCCGGACTGCAGAAAGACGGCATACGGTATCCAGCTATTAATAGGTAAATCAGAGAGAGCGACTTTGACAACCAAGATCATAAATGGATAACCTTATGGCCTCACGCTGCGAACACATGTTCTCTTCTTTTACCCAGCTACAGCTATAGGACGCCGCCTTAGTTCCTGTGGGAATATTCCACAAGCTACCAACGGCAGCGAACTGAGCCCCTCGCTACACTCGTTCACGATCGCAAGGCACTTCCCTGCACGCGCGTTGATCTATAACGTCAATGGTCCTTTGCAACACTACCGGTCCAGCGATCCCCCTTGAACAAGCGAGGCTTCTCATGACGCAAACGCCCTACACTCCGCCGAAGGTCTGGCACCAGGAAACAAAAGCGGGCGGCACGTTCGCCAGCATCAACCGGCCCGTCGCCGGCCCTACGCACGACAAGGAGCTGCCGGTCGGCAAACACCCGCTGCAGCTTTATTCACTGGCCACACCCAACGGTGTAAAGGTCACGATCATGCTCGAAGAGCTGCTGGCGCTCGGACACCGCGGCGCGGAATACGATGCCTGGCTGATCCGCATCTCCGAGGGCGATCAGTTCTCCAGCGGCTTTGTCGAGATCAATCCCAATTCCAAGATCCCGGCATTGCTGGACCGAAGCCATGAAACACCTGTTCGGGTATTCGAGTCCGGCTCTATCCTGCTGTACCTGGCTGAGAAGTTTTCCAGCTTCCTGCCAGCCGACCCGGCAGGCCGTACCGAAACGCTGAACTGGCTGTTCTGGCAGATGGGCGCCGCGCCTTATCTGGGTGGCGGTTTCGGGCATTTCTATGCCTACGCGCCCGAGAAACTCGAATACCCCATCAACCGCTTCGCGATGGAGGCCAAGCGCCAACTCGATGTGCTCAACCGCCGCCTGGGCGAGCACCGCTATCTGGCTGGCGATACCTACACGATTGCCGATATCGCGGTCTGGCCATGGTATGGCGCGCTGGTGCGGAACAAAGTGTATTCGGCTGCCGAATTCCTCTCGGTACACGAATACCCGAACCTGATTCGCTGGACGGAAGAAATCGCCGCACGCCCGGCCGTTATCAAAGGCCAGAAGGTCAATCGCACCTGGGGCGAAGAAGCCGATCAGGTTCCGGAGCGGCATCAGGCATCCGATCTGGATAAATAAGGCACACGTCAAGTCCTTCGCGGACAGAAACCTGATGCTACAAACCCACAGGAAACTCTGGAACAGAACTTCCTGATCTGCACGTAAAGTAGCCGACCTTAACCACCGCCCAAGGACGCGCCTTTATGAGCCGAACAACCGTTCTTCCAGACTTTCGCTCGCAATCGCCCATCAGGTTGCTACGCAGTGGAGTACTTTCAGTATGAGTACTCCCAACACACCGCATACGCCTGTACATGATCGCTTTGATGAAGTGCTCGCCATGATCCGGAGCGCTCGACAGCAGGCCGCACAGGCGGTGAACACGCAATTGATCGAGCTTTACTGGCAAGTCGGCGCTTACATCAGTCGCAAGCTTGAAAACGCTGAATGGGGTGACGCGGTGGTCACCCAGCTTGCCGAGCATCTGGCCACCACCCAGCCAGGACTGCGTGGTTTCACACGCAGCAACCTTTTTCGCATGCGCCAATTCTATGNGTCGCGCCACTGGCGCGACGATTATCCTGGTCACATAACCTGATCATTTTCAGCCAGAGCAAGCGTCCTGAAGAACGCGAGTTCTACCTGAAAATGGCAACTCAGGAAAGGTGGTCAAAACGCGAACTTGAGCGCCAATTCAAGAACGCTCTATTCGAGCGTACTGTCACCCAGCCAGCCAAAGCCTCGGCGATGCTCAAGGAAACTCGGCCGGCCGCACTGGATATATTCCGTGATGCCTACATGGTGGAGTTTCTGGAGCTGCCACCGGGGCACGCCGAAGCGGACCTGCATGGCGGTTTGTTGAAACGCCTGAGGGACTTTCTGATCGAGCTAGGCCGCGACTTCTGTTTTGTCGGCTCCGAGTACGCGCTGCAGGTCGGCAGCCAGGACTTTGCTCTGGATCTGCTGTTTTTCCATCGAGGCCTCAATTGCCTCGTTGCCATTGAGCTCAAGGTCGGCCGCTTTGAGCCCGAATACCTCGGCAAACTGGACTTTTACCTGGAAGCGCTGGACCGCAACGAACGCAAACCCCATGAAAACCCGGCCATTGGCGTCTTACTCTGCGCCAGCAAAAACGACGAAGTCGTCGAGTACGCTCTGAACCGCTCGCTTTCACCCGCGTTGATTGCCGAGTACCAGACCCGCCTGCCGGACAGACAGTTACTGCAAGCGAAACTGCATGAGTTCTACGCGAGTGCTGTGTTGAACGATCAGTGATACCTGCCAGGCGCACGATGCATTACGCTTGCGGGTACCTGAGCCGCAGCCTGCAAGCCTTTTTCACCCGGAGCCTCCAATGCCGCAAGACAAAGACCCTCGTGCCCACACCGCCCTGTCGCAACGCGGTCGCAGTGCTGCCAGCGGGCCGGGGATTGCGGTCAACCCACCCGTCGTGCGCCTCAGTACGGTGCTGTTCGACAGTCTGGAAAGCTTGCGGCAGGCGGAAATTCGCACCGCAGGACCGGAGCGCTCGCTGACTTACGGCGCCAACGGTAACCCGACTGCGTTTGCCTTGCAGGACCTGATCTCCGAGCTCGAAGGTGCACACGGCACCTGCCTGTACCCGACCGGGCTGGCCGCAGTGGCACAGATGCTTCAATCGTTTCTACGCCCTGGCGATCATGTCCTGATCACCGAATCGGTCTATGGTCCTGTTCGGCGGCTGGCGAAAACCATGCTGACCGCCTTCGACATCCAGTTCGATTTCTACGCGGCCAACGGCAGTAACGTGGAATCGCTGATCAAGGCCAACACCCGGATGATCTATGCCGAGGTGCCCGGCTCGCTGACATTCGACATGTGTGACCTGCCATCCCTGTCACAGCTGTGCAAAGCAAGGAATCTGCTGCTGGCTGTGGATAACTCCTGGGGCTCGGGGGTGCTGTACAAGCCGCTGGAGCTGGGCGCGGACATTTCGCTGATGGCCCTGACCAAGTACGTGGCCGGCCACTCCGACGTGATGATGGGCAGCGTCAGCACCACCGAAGCGCACTGGCATACCCTGAAAACCATGAGCACCGCCGTGGGCAATACCGTCAGCCCCGACGATGCCTATCTGGTGCTGCGTGGCGCCCGCAGTCTGGCGGCGCGCATGGCCATGCATGAGCGTCACGCGCTGCAGATCGCACAATGGCTGCAGACTCAGCCCCAGGTTGCCCGCGTGCTGTATCCCGCGTTGCCGGACGATCCGGGCCACTCGATCTGGAAGCGCGACTTCCATGGCTGCAACGGCTTGCTCAGTTTTGAATTCAACACCGTTGACCGGCAGGTGCTGGATCGCTTTACCGGCGCGTTGAAACTGTTCGGCGTCGGCTACTCCTGGGGTGGTTTTGAAAGCTTGATCACGGAAGTCGAACAACACGGTCCCGAGCGCGGTAGCGGCCCGATGCTGCGGCTGCAGGTCGGCCTGGAAAGCCCGGAAGACCTGATCGCGGATCTGCGCAACGGATTCGCGGCAGGTTGACCCCTGCAGTCGCTTGAAGAGCGCAGGTCCGTCGCCGCAATTTGCCCAGACGCCAACGCTCTGCTAGTGTCGCGCGGTTTAACCTCTACCGGAAATGCCCTTATGGCCCGCAAGAAAGCTGCACTGGATTTCGAACAGTCACTCGCTGATCTGCAAGCGCTGGTAGAGCGGCTGGAAAATGGCGAGTTGTCGCTGGAAGACTCCCTGACCGCCTTCGAGCAAGGTGTACGCCTGACCCGCGACTGCCAGAGCGCCCTCACCCACGCCGAGCAGAAGGTTCAGGTATTGCTGGAACGCGATGGCGAGCTCAGCGAAGAGCCGTTCGACGATGCGGAACTCCCCGAATGATCGCGAGCTATCAAGCGCAAAGCCAGACTCGCGTCAACGCAGCACTCGATGGGCTGTTCAAGGCCCCGGGCCCTGAGCTCGAACGCCTCTACGAAGCCATGCGCTACAGCGTGATGAACGGCGGCAAGCGCGTACGCCCGCTGCTCGCGTATGCCGCCTGCGAAGCACTGGGCGGTGTAGCCGAGGATGCCAACGGCGCCGCCTGTGCCGTTGAGCTGATTCATGCCTACTCGCTGGTCCATGACGATTTGCCGGCAATGGACGACGATGACTTGCGTCGCGGCCAGCCAACCACACACAAGGCCTTCGATGAAGCCTGCGCGATCCTCGCCGGTGACGGCCTGCAAAGCCTGGCCTTCACCGCCCTGCTCGCCCCTCACCTGACGTCACGCGATGCCGAGACGCGTCTGCAGATGGTCACTGCCCTCGCGACGGCGGCCGGACCGGCGGGCATGGTGGGTGGCCAGGCTATCGATCTGGGTTCAGTGGGGCTGAAGCTCGATCAGGCGGCGCTGGAATACATGCATCGCCACAAGACCGGTGCATTGATCGAAGCCAGCGTCCGCCTTGGCGCACTGGCCAGCGGTCACGCCGATCAGCCCCGCCTCGATGCCCTACAGGTCTACGCGCGTGCAATCGGCCTGGCTTTTCAGGTTCAGGACGACATTCTCGATGTCGAAAGCGATACCGCGACCCTCGGCAAGCGCCAGGGCGCCGACATCGCCCGCGACAAGCCGACCTACCCGGCGCTGCTGGGCCTGGAAGCGGCCAAACACTACGCACTGGAACTGCGTGATCAGGCGCTGCAGGCACTGAGCCCGTTCGATGCCGCCGCAGAGCCGTTGCGCCAGCTGGCACGCTACATCGTCGAACGTCGCCACTGATCACTGTCACCCGAACCGGAAAATCCGCTGAATCAACCACGCGTCACGGTGGTCTCAGTGAGTACACATGTCAGTCGGCAGGTCATCCGCCGACTCACTTCATGGGCAGCGTGCGATGCATAAGGTAAACTGCCGCCTCTTTTACTTATAACGATTCGCCTGATGCCCACGACGTTCAAAGAGATCCCACGCGAGCGCCCGGTCACGCCGTTGCTCGACCGAGCCGACACCCCGCACGGCCTGCGCCGTCTGGGCGAAGCCGAGCTGGAAACCCTGGCCGATGAACTGCGCCTGGAATTGCTGTATTCCGTTGGCCAGACCGGAGGGCATTTTGGTGCCGGCCTCGGGGTCATCGAGCTGACCATCGCGCTGCATTACGTTTTCGACACCCCGGACGATCGTCTGGTGTGGGACGTGGGTCATCAAGCCTATCCGCACAAGATCCTCACCGGCCGTCGCGCGCGCATGTCCACGCTGCGCCAGAAGGACGGGGTTGCGGCCTTTCCGCGTCGCAGCGAAAGCGAGTACGACACCTTTGGTGTCGGGCACTCCAGCACCTCGATCAGCGCCGCGCTGGGCATGGCGATTGCCTCGCGCCTGCAGGGCAGCGAGCGCAAATCGATTGCCGTGATCGGCGACGGTGCGCTGACTGCCGGCATGGCCTTCGAAGCGCTGAACCACGCGCCGGAAGTGGCCGCCGACATGTTGGTGATCCTCAACGACAACGACATGTCGATCTCGCGCAATGTCGGCGGACTGTCGAATTATCTGGCCAAGATTCTTTCCAGCCGCACCTACAGCAGCATGCGTGAAGGCAGCAAAAAGGTGCTTTCGCGCCTGCCCGGTGCCTGGGAAATCGCGCGGCGCACCGAAGAGTACGCCAAAGGCATGCTGGTCCCGGGTACGCTCTTCGAAGAGCTGGGCTGGAATTACATCGGTCCTATCGACGGCCACGACCTGCCGACCCTGATCGCCACCCTGCGCAATATGCGTGACCTGAAAGGCCCGCAGTTTCTGCATGTGGTGACCAAGAAGGGCAAGGGGTTTGCGCCGGCCGAAGTCGATCCGATCGGCTATCACGCCATTACCAAGCTAGAGCCGCTGAATGCGCCTGCCGCGCAGAAAAAGATCAGCGCACCGAAATACTCCGGTGTGTTCGGCCAGTGGATCTGTGACATGGCCGACGCTGATTCGCGGCTGGTCGGCATCACACCGGCGATGAAGGAAGGTTCGGACCTCGTTGCGTTCAGCGAACGCTTTCCCGAGCGCTACTTCGACGTGGCAATTGCCGAGCAACACGCAGTGACCCTGGCGGCCGGTATGGCGTGCGAAGGCAGCAAGCCGGTGGTGGCGATCTATTCGACCTTCCTGCAGCGTGGTTACGATCAGTTGATCCACGACGTCGCAGTACAGAACCTCGACGTGCTTTTCGCCATCGACCGCGCCGGGCTGGTGGGTGAAGACGGCCCGACTCACGCAGGCAGCTTCGACCTCTCGTACCTGCGCTGCATCCCCGGCATGCTGGTGATGACGCCGAGCGATGAAAACGAACTGCGCAAGCTGCTCAGCACCGGTTACCTGCATACCGGCCCCGCGGCAGTACGCTACCCACGCGGCACCGGCCCTAACGCGGTTATCGAGGACAGTCTTGACCCGGTCGAGATCGGCAAGGGCGTTGTGCGGCGTCAGGGCCAGGGCGTTGCGATACTGGCGTTCGGCGTGCAACTGGCCGAGGCGCTGGTGGTGGCCGAGACGCTCGATGCAACGGTGATCGACATGCGTTTCGTCAAGCCACTGGACGAAGCCTTGGTCAGCGAAGCTGCCGCCAACCACGAGTTGCTGGTCACACTGGAAGAAAACGCCGTCATGGGCGGTGCAGGTGCTGCGGTCAGCGAGTTCCTGGCGCGCGCCAATATCCTCAAGTCGGTATTGCACCTGGGTCTGCCGGATGTCTACGTCGAGCATGCCAAGCCTGCGCAGATGCTCACCGAGTGCGGCCTGGATGCCCAAGGGATCGAAGCCGCGATCAATGAGCGACTGGCGCTGATTGGCTGACTGCCAGAGGTTCCTCACGCGCCTGGCGTGAGGAACGATCATCACCCGCCCTCGTGCAGCAATCCTGATAACATGCTGCGCACTTCGACACTGCCGCGATGCCAGCCGATGCCTCATGTGACCCGCTCCGCCTCCACGCCTGAATTGACCTCGTTGTTCGCCGCCTTGCAGCAGCACTTCATGCAGGTCGTCGTTCCGCTGTGGCAGGGTCCTGGCTGGAACGCACAATTGGCATTGCCTTACGAAGCACTCGACGCCGGAGATCAACCGCTGCCGCCGCAACGCTATCGCGCCATGGCCTGTGCGCGTCAGCTGTTTCTGTTTTCCAGCCTCATCGATCACGCACAAGTGCCGGATGCACGGGCGCGGGCCGGTGAATTGTTCCGCTCCCTGCAACAGCACTTCCACGATGCCGAGCATGGCGGCTGGTTCTACAGCATCGATCCACAGGGCAAGCCGCTGGATCGCCGCAAGGACCTCTACACCCACGCCTTCATTATTTTTGCCTGTGCACACTACTGGGCGAAAGCTCAGGACCCGCTGGCAGAGTCGGTGCTCAATGCAGCGCTCAACGTTGTCGCCGAACGCTTTGCCGACAACGACGGGCTGTACGAGGCGCAGCTCGATGAAGACTGGTCGATACTGGGCACCGGACCGTTGCAAAACCCCTTGATGCACCTGGCAGAGGCCTTTCTGGCTACCCTGTCGGTGCGTGCCGACCCTGCCACACAGGCTGCACTGGACGCGCTGGTTATCCACATGCAACGCCGTTTCGTCGATACGGCAACCGGCGTGATGCTGGAGAAGCCTCTGGGCGCTGTGGATAACTGGTACGAGCCAGGTCATCAGTTCGAATGGTTCTTCCTGCTGCAATCGTCCCCGGAACTACACGGGCGCGAGCTGCATGAATCCATGACCCGCGCGTTCGTCTACGCTCAGGCGCAGGGTGTCGATCCTGACAGCGGGGCTGTGACGGCGATGCTGGCGCTCGATGGTACGGTGCGCGATGCCACCCAGCGTATCTGGGCCCAAGCGGAATACCTGCGGGCGATGGCCCTGCGCCCCGACTGCGAAGCGGCCTTGACCCGGCAGCTGTCGGCCTTCGAGCAGCGCTTTCTGCATGCCCGGGGCTGGAACGAGTGCGTCGAGCCCGATGGCAGAGTCAGCCGCAGCGATATGCCGTCGACGACGCCCTACCACTTGGCCACCTGCTACATCGGCCTGGCAGATTTCGTCGAAAATCGCTTCGTCAGCGCATTCCCGCCGCCAACGCCGGCAGATAGCTGATCAGACCCAGCTGATCGGACCGCATCTGCGCGGCCCGATCAGCACATCAATCAACCGCGGTTGCGATCAATCGCAAAGCCGGCCCAGGTCTGGCTGACTGGCATCAGTTCCAGGCTGTTGATGTTGACGTGCGCTGGCGTGTTCATGATCCAGAAGATGGTGTCGGCGATGTCCTGAGGCTGAATCGGCTCGGCACCTGCGTAGGTCGCATCGTACTTGGCCTGATCACCGCCGAAACGTACCAGCGAAAACTCGCTCTCGCACAGCCCTGGCTCAAGATTGGTGACTCGCACGCCCGTGCCGATCAGATCGTTGCGCAGGTTCAGCGAGAACTGCCCGACAAAGGCCTTGGTGCCACCGTAGACGTTGCCACCCGGATAAGGGTAGTTACCGGCGACCGAACCCAGGTTGACGATGCTCGCGCCGCGACCATGCGCGATCAGGCGTGGCAGCAGCAGACGCGTGGTGTAGACCAGACCTTTGACGTTGGTGTCGATCATGGTGTCCCAGTCATCCAGATCGCACTTGGGTGCAGGATCGATTCCCAGCGCCAGGCCGGCATTATTGATCAGCCCGCGAATGGTGCCGAACTCTTCAGGCAAATCTGCGATGGCGCTCTCCATCGCCTTGCGGTCACGCACATCCAGCACCAGCGTATGCACCTTGGTCTGCTTCGACAGCTCGGCGCTCAAGGCATCCAGACGGTCCTTGCGTCGACCGGTCAGCACCAGCGACCAGCCCGCCTCGGCGAAACGGCGGGCACACGCCTCGCCAAAACCGGAAGTGGCGCCCGTGATGAATACAGTGGAAGTCATTTCATTCTCCTGACATGGCGCAAAAACAGCGCTGCCTGTTAATAAGTTTCTGGCAAGGGCAGCAGAATGCCCGTCAGCGGGACATCGATGCAACAACCGAGTGCATTTGTACAAAAAACAACCAACCCGGAGCAAGCCTTGCGCCACGGGCCTCGCAGGTACTTTTGCCCACCTTATCCACAGTCAGACCCACAATCTCTGGGGGCAAGTCAGTGGCGCTGGACATCACGTGTTTCGGGGCCTGCAGCGTATCAGGCGAAGTTTTTTCCTTGACTTTGCCCGACACTGGCAAGAGGTCGGAAAGCGTCAGAAAACGGTGATGGCCTGTAGCCCAGACCCTATAACGTCCGGGGCAGTCTTTCCAAGGCTTGTTAACAGACTTATCCACAGGCTTTTCACCTGAAAAACCTGTATGAACGACCAGCCCCCATGCTGTTGACAAACGCCCCATCAGGCCGGTCGAAAATCACTGTGCGAAATTTAACCACTCTTCTACAGGCCTTATGCATAAAGGGCTGCAGGCAAATACTCCCAAGTTATTAACAGCCGGTTCCACAGTAAACCTGAACAAGTCAAAACGGTGACAAAACAACCATTTGCAGCGGTTTTATGTCGCACTTATCAGACGCGCCAAAATTGTTTTCCACAATTGCATACGACCGCGCCCCGGATGTTTGAGCATCCGGGGCGCGCGAAGAAAACGGCAGGGTTTTGACGAACTCAATGCCCGCCCAGATAAGCGTTCCTTACCTCTTCATTTACCAGCAAATCCTGCCCGGTGCCGGACAGGCGAATCTCGCCATTGACCATGACGTAAGCCCGGTCGGACAGCTTGAGCGCATGGTTGGCGTTCTGCTCGACCAGGAATATCGTCATGCCTGTGGCTGCCAGTTCACGCAGGGTCGAGAAGATCTGTTTGACGATGATCGGGGCCAGCCCCAGGCTTGGCTCATCGAGCAGCAGCAGTTTCGGACGACTCATCAGCGCGCGGGCGATGGCGAGCATTTGCTGCTCGCCTCCGGACATGGTCATGGCTCGCTGATTGCGGCGCTCCTTGAGCCTGGGGAACAGCTCGAACATGCGCTGCATGTCTTCGGCCGAATGCTTGTCGCCAATCGGAATGGTGCCCATCATCAGGTTTTCCTCGACCGACATGTCGGGAAAGACCCGCCGCCCCTCCGGCGACTGCGCAATACCGTTGGAGGCGATGTAATGCGAGGACTTCTGGGTGATATCGGTGCCCTGATAGATGATCTGCCCGCTGGCCGCGCGCGGCTGACCGAAGATCGACATCAGCAGCGTGGACTTGCCCGCGCCGTTGGAGCCGATCAGGCTCACCGTTTCGCCCTCATTGATGTGCAGCGAGACTTTCTTCAGGGCCTGAATCGGCCCGTAAAACACATCGATCTCTTTCAGTTCGAGGATCGGCTTGCTCATACCAGCTCCTCTTCATCAGCGCCCAGATACGCGGCAATCACCTTCGGATCGTTACGGATCTGTTCCGGCCCCCCCATCGCAATCACGTTGCCATGGTCGAGCACCACAATATCGTCGGAAATCCCCATGACCATGCCCATGTCATGCTCGATCAGCACGATGGTCATGTCGTGCTCGTCACGCAGCAGACGGATCATGCCGCTGAGTGCCTCGGTTTCCTGCGGGTTGAGACCGGCAGCCGGCTCATCCAGGCAGATCACCTGCGGCCGCGTGCACATGGCTCGTGCAATCTCCAGACGGCGTTGCTGCCCGTAGGACAACTCGCCAGCCAGACGATTGGCGCAGTCCACCAGGTCGACAACCTCCAGCCAGTAGAACGCGGTATTCAGCGCGTCCTCTTCGGCCTTGCGATAGCCCCTGGTATTCAGGATCCCGCTGATCAGGCTGCGGTTGACCCACATGTGCTGGGCGACCAGCAGGTTTTCGACCACCGACATTTCCTTGAACAGGCGAATGTTCTGAAACGTGCGCGCCAGCCCTGCCCTGTTGACCAGATGGGTGCCGCCGAACATCTTGTAGTACACCCGGCTGAGGAAGCTTTTCGGCGACACGAAGTCGGTCGCCTGGAACGGCTCGCCCAATAGCTTGATCACATTGGTGGTCTTGCCACGAGTGTGCAGTTCGATGCGTCCGCCAGTGGCCTTGTAGAAACCGGTCAGGCAGTTGAAGACCGTAGTCTTGCCCGCACCGTTGGGGCCGATCAGGGCGAAAATCGAATTGCGACGGACCTTGAGGCTGACGTCGCTGAGGGCCTTGATGCCGCCAAAGTGCATCATCAGGTGCTCTACGGAGAGAATCACTTCAGTGCTCATCGCGCAGCCCCCTCAGTCACCAGCGCGCCCTTGCGCGGTTTCACCCCGGTGCGGCTGATGCGAATCAGGCCGCGTGGTCGCCAGATCATCATCAGCACCATCAGAATCCCGAACAGCAGCACGCGGTACTCGGAGAAGCTGCGCAGCAGCTCAGGCGCAACGGTCAGCACAAACGCGGCGATCACCACACCGACGGTCGAGCCCATGCCGCCCAGCACCACAATCGCCAGAATCAGCGCCGATTCGAAAAAGGTGAATGAGGTTGGGTTGACGAAGCCCTGATAGCTGGCAAAAAACACCCCGGCAAGGCCTGCGGTCGATGCGCCAATCGTGAACGCCGACAGCTTGACCAGCACGTGATTGAGGCCCATCGAACGACAGGCGATCTCATCCTCGCGCAAGGCTTCCCAGGCACGCCCGATCGGCATGCGGGTCAGGCGATGCTTGATGAACAGCACCGCCAGCACGACCAGAAACAGCACGGCGTAGATGAAGATGAATTTCAGGTCAGGGTTGTAATCGAAGCCGAAATATTCATGGATCGGCACCCCGCCATCCTTGGCGCGTCGGCCGAATTCCAGCCCCAGGAAGGTGGGCGCGGGCACCGGCACACCGTTCGGGCCGCCGGTGAACGACAGCCAGTTGTTCAGCACCAGACGAATGATCTCGCCGAACCCGAGGGTCACGATGGCCAGATAGTCACCATGCATGCGCAACACCGGGAAACCAAGAATGCATCCGGCCAGCGCCGCCGCAATCGCCGCCAGCGGTAACGCCGACCAGAAGCCCAGCCCCAGATACTGATAGCCCAGCGCCAGACCATAGGCTCCGATGGCATAAAACGCCACGTAGCCAAGATCGAGCAGCCCCGCCAGACCGACCACGATGTTCAGCCCCAGGCCCAGCAGCACGTAGATAAGACCGAGGATGACCACGGTCAGAATGTACTTGTTGGCGAAAATCGGGAACACGATGGCAATCACGATCAGCAGCGGAATGATCCAGTACAGGCGCGATCGATGATCCGGTTTGAGCACATGCACGCCGGAGTCGGAGCTTTCGAAGCTCTGGGAAACACGCAGGCCGCTGGGCGTCTGCAGAAACAGACTGATCAGGAAGCGACCGATCATGACCACGCCCACCAGCCAGGCCACGCGGGTCGGTTGCAGGTTGAAGCTGTAGCCATCGAGCACGATCCCGACGATGGGGCCGAACACAATCAGCGCCAGCAACCCGGCAACCACGGCATCGATCAGACTCTTCTTGATGTCGACAGGTTTGGAAACAGGAACAGCAACAGGAACGGACATACTTATACCTTCGCCACGAGTGGGCGACCCAGCAGGCCTTGGGGACGGAAAATCAGGATCAGCACCAGCAGGCCGAAACTGAACACGTCTTTGTAATCGGAGTTGATCAGACCGGAGAACTGCGACTCGGCAACCCCCAGGATCAAACCGCCCAGCATGGCACCCGGCAACGAGCCGATCCCGCCCAGCACGG
The DNA here is from genome assembly GCF_001467335.1 of Pseudomonas sp. ICMP 10191. Taxonomy (NCBI): domain Bacteria; kingdom Pseudomonadati; phylum Pseudomonadota; class Gammaproteobacteria; order Pseudomonadales; family Pseudomonadaceae; genus Pseudomonas; species Pseudomonas sp. ICMP 10191. Next base: position 43,016 of record NZ_LKGW01000079.1, on the reverse strand, counting down.
CGGCAGTAAACGCCTTGATGCCGATGATGAAGCCGGCATAGAAGTCGAACGTGCCGTAATTCATGGTGATCAGCACACCGGCCAACGCCGCCATGGCCGCGCCGATGATGAACACATAGGAAATGACCCGGTCGGTGTTGATGCCGAGAATCGAGGCCATCTTGCGGTCTTGCTGGGTGGCCCGGCACATGCGGCCCAGCTTGGTGTACTTGATGATGTAGGTCAGCACGCCCATGCCGACGAAGGCGGCAATGAGGATGAAGATCTTGGTGTAGGTGATCTGCACGAAGCCGCTGCCGACTTCAAAGCGCCACGCACCTTCGAGCAGTGTAGGCACGCCTTGCTGGCGCGCACCCTGGCTGATCTGTGCGTAGTTCTGCAGGATCAGGGAAATACCGATAGCGCTGATCAGCGGCGCCAGACGGGTCGAGTTGCGCAGTGGCTTGTACGCCACGCGCTCGATGACGAAGCCGTAAACACCGGTCACCACGATGGTGAAGATCAGCGTACCGAGAATCAGGAACGGAAAGGATTCCAGTCCGAAGAAAGACAGAACCGCGAGGCCGATGGCGGCCAGGTAGGCAGAAATCATGTACACGTCGCCATGGGCGAAGTTAATCATGCCGATGATGCCATAGACCATCGTATAGCCGATGGCGATGAGGCCATAGACAGACCCGAGGGTGAGTCCGTTGACCATTTGTTGCAGGAAGATTCCATCCATCACGCACGCTCACACAAAAAGGCAGCTCAGCACCCTGTCAGTCACGCCCTCGTGAGGCATGACCGACAGGTCCGAAAACGATAAAAGAGATGCAGGCTCGCTCCTGGGCGAGCCCATCATCGGATCAGCGCCTGACGCGCAGGGCCGACGCGAGGTCTATCTCACTTCTGTTTTTCGAGTTGCTTGTACTTGCCGGCGGCGTCCCACTGGTAAACCACGTAGTCGGAGACTTTCAGGTCACCCTTGGCATCCCAGGCTTTCTCGCCCATGACGGTCTTGACCGGGTTGGCCTTGAGCCACGTGGCGGCTGCGTCACCCTTGTTGGACTTGGCACCATTGAAACCGGCCGCCAGGGCCTGTACCGAAGCGTACGCGTAGAGGGTGTAGCCTTCAGGCTCGTAACCGGCCTTGCGGAACTGGTCCACGACAGCCTTGCTGTCCGGCAATGCGCGCGGGTCAGCGCCGAAGGTCATGTACACGCCATCGACGTACTGTGCACCACCTGCAGTGGTGACCAGCTCGTCGGTCACGACGCCATCATCGGACATGAACTTGACGTCCTTGAGGCCCTGCTCGCGCATCTGACGAACCAGCGGACCGGCTTCCGGGTGCAGACCACCGAAGTACACGACGTCAGCGCCTACCGAACGAATCTTCGTGACCAGCGCACTGAAATCTTTTTCGCCACGGGTCAGACCCTCTTCGAGGATCGGCTTGACGCCCCGCGCGGTCAGTTGCTTGGCCGTTGCGTCAGCGAGGCCCTTACCGTAAGTGTCCTTGTCGTTGATAACGGCGACTTTCTTGCCTTTGAGCACGTCGACGATGTAGTCACCCGCAACGACACCCTGCTGGTCGTCACGGCCGCACATGCGGAACATCTCTTTCAGGCCACGTTCGGTCACGGCCGGGTTGGTCGAGCCTGGCGTAATGGCAATAATGCCAGCGTCGCCGTAGATCTCCGAAGCAGGGATGGTCGACGACGAGCAGAAGTGACCGACGACACCAATCACTTTTTCCTGATCCACCAGACGGTTGGCAACCGCCACGGCCTGCTTGGGCTCACAGGCGTCATCGCCCGCGACCAGTACTATTTTCTCCCCGTTGACACCACCTGCCGCATTGATCGCGTCGGCTGCTGCCTGCGCGCCCTTCATGTACTGCTGACCAAACGACGCGTTCGCGCCGGTCATTGGGCCCGCTACGCCGATTTTCACGTCCGCCTGTGCAAACGAAGACACGCCCAATGCAGTAGCCACTGCGATTGCCAGAAAACCTTTCCTGTAAAACGTATGCGACATAAGTGGTGCTCCTGAGGATATTTTTTTAGTTAGCACTTTCATGATCAAACAGATACAGAGTTGCTCAGAGCAAGGCGCGTGCCATCGCTTTTTAGTTGAGGGAGATGTCGTGTTCTTCGTGTCGATCCATCATGCAACGCCGCGCAACAGGGGCACTCTGGTTGCTTCGAGCACGCAAGGTGCAACCCCGGACGAAAAAAGAGCAACCCAAGCGTACTCGAGTAGCAACCAGCACATGCCGTGATGGGCAACCCACCTGTAACAGCACACGTCACCGAATTGCACACGCCCGGTGCGCGAACGCTACGAGACGCACCATTTGAGGCTAGCGGATTAAACGGGACCTGCTGCAGCCATCGTCAGATTCTGAAAAGCGCGTCACGCGGCGCCAGTAATAACCTCCCTGCATGCGCCCGACAAACGACCTTTAAGCGAGATATCATTCCGATAATTCATATTGCTTACGCCAGCCCCTTCGCGCCGCAAACAGAGAAGTCATCATGCTGAACAAACGTCATCTGCCCTCGATAGCCGCATTGCAATGCTTTGAGGCAGTGACCCGGCACCTGAGCTTCACGCGCGCGGCAGAAGAACTCAACCTGACCCAGAGCGCCGTCAGCAAGCAGGTCGCGCAACTCGAAGAGCTGGTTCAGCACCTGTTGTTCCAGCGCGTGCGCCGCCGTCTGCAACTGACGCCGGCCGGGGCGCTGTACCTGGCCGAAGTGCGCAAGATCCTGACCCAGATTGAGATGTCCACCCACTTCCTGCGCTCCTACGGCGGAGAAACCGAAGTACTGCGCGTCTCCACCCCGTCGACATTCGGCGCCCGCTGGCTGGTGCCGCGCCTCAAGGGCTGGCGCTTGCGTCACCCGCACATTCATCTGGACCTGATCAACGAGCAGGAATCCGATGATCTGATCAAAGGCCGTTGCGACGTGTCGTTCTATTTCGGCCAGGCCGCCACGCCCGGTGCAGAAAGCGTGAAGCTGTTCGGCGAGGAACTGGTGGCGGTGTGCGCCCCTGAAAGCCTGCCGGACGAGCCGCTCAGCGACCCGACCCAACTGAGCGAGCTGGTCCTGCTGCAGAATGCCTTCCGCCCCGAAGCCTGGCATGAATGGTTCGAAAGCCAGGGCTATCACACCGACCACAGCTATCACGGGCCGCGCTTTGAAACCTTCTATATGTGCATCCGCGCAGCCCAGGTTGGCTGCGGCGTTGCGCTGCTGCCACGCTTTCTGGTCGAGGAGGAACTGGCCGAGGGCAAACTGGTGATTGCCTGGGATTACGCATTGCCCAGCACTAACAGCGCCTACTACCTGTCCTATCCGGAACACACCGCCGACGTGCCCAAAATCCGGGTTTTTCTACAGTGGATGCTGGAACAGTTGGATCAACCCCCCGCTTAAGGGCGACAATGCACACCCATCCGGCCGTGAGCCTTCCATGGTGACAGACAGGAAGTCACGCGCCCCACTTTATCCGGCTGCTCTGGAGAGCCTGATTCAATGAGCGAGAGCGCCTTTTCCAATCGCATCGTGCAAAGCCTGCTCGATACCGATTTCTACAAGCTGACCATGATGCAGGCCGTCCTGCACAACTACCCGAACGTGGACGTCGAGTGGGAGTTCCGTTGCCGCAACGGGGAGGACCTTCGCCCCTATCTGGATGAAATCAAGCACCAGATCGAGCTGTTGTGCGAGCTGTCGCTGAGCCCTGAACATTTGGCTTTTCTGGAGCGCATCACCTTCATCAAACCGGATTTCCTGCGCTTTCTCGGGCTGTTCCGCTTCAATACCCGCTACGTGAAAACCACCATCGAGAATGACGAACTGTGCATTCGCCTGCATGGGCCGTGGTTGCATGTCATTTTGTTTGAAGTGCCGCTGCTGGCCATCGTCAGCGAAGTGCGCAACCGGCATCGTTACCCGGATACCCTGCTCAGTCAGGCGCGGGATCGTCTGTATGACAAGTTCGAATGGCTGACCACGCATGCCACGGCGGATGAACTGGCCGAGCTGAAAGTGGCGGACTTCGGCACGCGCAGGCGGTTTTCCTATCGTGTGCAGGAAGAAATGCTTGGTGTCCTGAAAAACGACTTTCCAGGTCAGTTCGTCGGCACCAGCAACGTTCATCTGGCCCGTCAGCTGGACCTGAAACCCTTGGGCACCATGGCTCACGAATGGATCATGGCCCATCAGCAGCTGGGACCGCGTCTGATCGACAGTCAGATCGCCGCGCTTGATTGCTGGGTCCGCGAATACCGCGGCCTGCTGGGGATCGCGTTGACCGACTGCATCACCACCGATGCCTTCCTGAACGACTTCGATCTGTACTTCGCCAAGCTGTTCGACGGTTTGCGCCATGATTCGGGCGACCCGGTGAAGTGGGCCGAAAAATGCATCTCGCATTACCAGAAGCTCGGTATCGACCCGATGAGCAAGACGCTGGTGTTTTCCGATGGGCTGAACCTGCCCAAGGCGCTCGATATCTTTCGTGCGTTGCGCGGACGCATCAATGTCAGCTTCGGTATCGGCACCAACCTGACGGCCGACATCCCCGGCATTGCGCCGATGAACATGGTATTGAAAATGACCGCTTGCGCCGGTCAGGCCGTGGCGAAAATCTCTGACGAGCCCGGCAAGACGCAGTGCAAGGATCCGAACTTTGTCGCCTACCTGCGGCATGTGTTCAAGGTGCCGGATTTGCCGAGCCCGGAAAAACCCGCTTGAATTGTCCTATTTACGAGGAGTGAATCATGCACGCCGTACAGCGCCAGATTGCTGAACAGCTCAAGGTCCAGCCACCTTTCGCGGACCAGAACGCGCTGCAGGCCGAGGTCGCCCGCCGCGTCAACTTCATCAAGGAGTGCCTGCAGAACGCACGGCTCAAGACCCTGGTGCTCGGCATCAGTGGCGGGGTCGACTCACTGACGGCCGGCCTGCTCGCTCAGCGTGCGGTCAAGGAACTGCGTGAAAGCACGGGCGACAACGCTTATCGCTTCATCGCGGTGCGCCTGCCTTACGTGGTGCAGGCCGATGAGCACGAAGCCCAGGCCTCTGTCGATTTCATCGAGCCGGACGAGCGCCATACCATCAACATCGGCAGCAGCGTCAAGGCACTGGCCGCCGAGGTGAAGGCGTTCGACGGACTTCCGGCGACCTCGGTGGATTTCGTGCTCGGCAACACCAAGGCGCGCATGCGCATGGTCGCGCAGTACACCGTCGCCGGGGCCTATCATGGGCTGGTGATCGGCACTGATCACGCGGCCGAAGCGGTGATGGGCTTCTTCACCAAGTTCGGCGACGGCGCATGCGACCTGGCACCGTTGAGCGGTCTGGTGAAAAACCAGGTACGCGCCATCGCCCGCCATTTCGGCGCACCGGAATCATTGGTCGAGAAAGTACCGACTGCGGACCTGGAAGACCTGTCACCCGGCAAACCGGACGAAGCCTCGCACGGCGTGACCTACGCCGAGATCGACGCCTTCCTGCACGGCGAGCCGGTGCGCGAAGAAGCGTTCCGGATCATTTGCGAAACCTACGCCAAGACTCAGCACAAACGCGAATTGCCGTACGCGCCGTGAGAGGGTGCGGAACGAGAGACCCGCAACACTATCGTGCCCATGCTCCGCGTGGGTACGCCCTTCTGGACGCTCTGCGTCCTATCCGGAATGTACGGCGTGGCGCAGATCTGTGACGCAGAGCGTCACCCAAGGCATTCCCACGCTGGAGCGTGAGGAACGATGACCCCAACTCGTGCGACGCTCCTCACCCGCCTCAAGGGACCTGTCGTTACTTCAGGGTCACAGCGCCTTTCATCATGCTGATGTGCCCGGGGAAGGTGCAGAAGAACTGGTATTCCTGTGCCGGGTCGAGCTTCGACACGTCAAACGTCACCGCGTCCTTTTCGCCAGCGCCGATGACTTTGGTGTGGGCGATGACGCGGCTGTCGTCCGGCTTCAAATAGTCCTTGTCGATGCCCGCCGCCATGCCGTCGGTGACGATTGCCTGGGTGTCGGCCTTTTTGCCCAGCACCCAGTTATGGCCCATGACATTCTTCGGCAGGCTGCCGGAGTGAGTCAGGTTGACGGTGAATTCCTTGCAGCTCTTGTCGATCTCAATGGCTTTGGTGTCGTACATCATTTGATCGGTCGAATCGACTGTGACCGAGCACTCGGCAGCCAGCAATTGACCACTGGCCAATGACAACAGCGAAATCGCTACAAGCGTGCGAATCATTTGAATCTCCAGGGCAGGACTTGATTAACGTAAAACTGATGTAAGAAGAGAGTGCCCGATCAGGGCCGGGGTTCCAAGAACGTGCGTCAAATGGTCCCGCGGACGCTCGCGACGGAGCGCCCTTCTGAAGAACGATTCACGGGAGCAGGTAATTAGGCGCTGACCGGCATCACCGTCACCCGCACCTCAGGATCATGCGTGCCGCCGCCCAGAATCACGCCACGCAACGGCGAGACATCAGAAAAATCGCGCCCCCAGGCCAGGCTGATGTGCTCTAGCGCAGGCTGCACATTGTTGGTAGGGTCGAAGTCCACCCAGCCAGAGGCCGGACAGAATACCGAGACCCAGGCGTGCGAGGCGTCGGCACCGATCAACCGGGGTTGGCCCGGTGGCGGCTGGGTCAGCAGATAGCCGCTCACATAGCGCGCCGCCAGGCCACGGGAGCGCAGACACGCCAGCATCAAATGGGCGAAGTCCTGACACACGCCTCGCCGCCGCTCCAGCACTTCCACCAGCGGCGTGGCGACCTGAGTGGCCTCTTCATCGAAGGTAAACTCCTCGAAGATCTTTTCCATCAAGGCCTGCACACACAGCAACAATGGACGGCCCGGCGGGAAACAGACCTGCGAGAACTCGACGAACGAGCGCTTCAGGTGAACGTAGGGGGATTCGAAACGATAGCGGCAGGCCTCCAGAATATCTTCGGTCATCGGCTTGGCGCTGTATGTCAGCGCGCTGCGGGTCACTTCCCATTCGGGCGACAGATTGAAGTCCAGAAACGGCTTCTCCATCACCTCGATACGCAACCGCGCATTGACCTGCAATTCATCATGTGGACGCTCGAAGGCCAGACGGGTCAGCGGGTTGCCGAATACATCCAGCTCATCGCGACGCGTGGTGGGTTCAGGAAGAATCTCCAGCGCCTGCTCGGTGCAACGCTGCCAGGGACTGCTGCGCGGCCACAGGTGCGCCAGTTGCTGGGCCAACGAGACCGGGCTGTCGTACTTGTAATGTGTGTCATGGAAAATCTGGTAGAAAGCGCTCATCAGACAGACACCGTACGTTGGCTGACATCATCGACGTGGGCAAAATGGCGCAACGCCAAGCGATCGGACGCCAGGCCACTGCTGTCGCCAATGCTCTGCAGCAGGTCCGCCAGCCCGTCGAGTAAGGCGTCGATACTGCTCTGGCCAAACAAAGGATTCTCCAGGCTGCCCAGGTCGAACGCGGCAAGACGCTGCGCCAACACCGTCAGGCTGCTGTCGCGTGGCGCATCGAACTCGTCGTTCAGGCGGCGCAACGAGCGCTGCACCAGCTTGAGCTGAAACAGCACCGCATGCGGGTTCTGCTCGTCGAGCAACAACAGGTCCAGCACCGGAATCAGATGCGGCACCGCCATGTAGCGCGAGCGATAGGTGATGCTGCTGTTGCCCAGCTCCAGCAACCACTCCAGCCCGGCCTGTTCGAAAACCACCAGCCCGCGCAAAAACGCCGACAGGCTGGTGCTGAGAAACTTCAGGCGCTCGATACGTCGCCCGATCATCAGGAAGCTCCAGCCTTCGTCGCGGGTCATGTCGTCCAGCGCAAAACCGGAGAGCGCTGCCAGCGACATCACCAGACGGTTGAGAAAATCCAGCAGTTCGCCGAAATCCGGCTCTTCGGTTTCCAGACTCAAGGCTTCGCGCTGCAACTCGACCAGCGCCTGCCAGTTTTCCTTGGATAACTTGCCACGCACTTGCGAAGCGGCCCACTGCAAACGCTGCAAATTGGCGCGCAGGCTGAACGGCCACTCGTCACCCATCAGCGCGACAAGCAGGCGATCCTTCAGCTCTTCGCCTTCCTGCGCCTCGGGCAGCATGCCCAGACTCTCGGCCAGCGCGACGGCGGCTTGCAGCGCAAGAGGGTCATCGTCGTCGACGTAGCGCGTCAGCATGATACGCAGCAGGCGTGCACTGTCGTCACAGCGCTCGCAGTAACGTCCGAACCAGAACAGGTTTTCCACCACCCGTGACGGCAGATAAGGGTCGCGACGAATCAGGTCGTAGACACCCAGCTTACGCTGGCCTTTCCACGGCTCGCCGAGGTGCGAGCGCTCACCCAGCACCCAAGTGTCCTTGCTCGCCCCGCCACGCTGCATCGATACCACGTCGGCGTCGGCTTCAGCGGCCACTCGGGTCAAGCCGCCCGGCAGCACACGATAGCCATCAAGACTGGCCACTGCATACACACGCATGCCAATGGCGCGCGGCTGTAAACCGGTGCCATCAGCCTGTAGCACCGGAGCATGGGACAACTGCGCCAGCTCCTGCGCGACGTAGGCATAGGGCCGCGACTGCATGCGCTGGGCAAGGGCCAGACGCTGCTCCTCATTCAAATCACGGCCAAACACCGGCGCGAAATGTTGCGAGGGGAACGCCGGCTTGATCAACAGATCCGGCAGTTTTTCCAGCGCCTGGGCCAGCACCGGCGGCTCTCCGCACCACCAGGTCGCCACCGAGGGCAGGATCAGATCCTCGCCGAACAGGTATTGACTGATTTTCGGCAAAAAGCCCAGCAGCCCCGGAGACTCCAGCACACCACTGCCCAACGCATTGGCGACCAGTACGTTGCCCTGACGCACGGCCTCAAGCAGCCCCGGTACACCCAGCGCGGAGTCGGTACGCAATTCCAGAGGGTCGCAGAAGTCATCGTCCAGACGGCGCATGATGGCGTGAACCCGACGCAAGCCGCTGAGGGTTTTCAGGTAGACCGTGGCATCGCGCACCGTCAGATCACCACCCTCGACCAGCGGATAGCCCAGTTGTCGCGCCAGGTACAAATGTTCGAAGTAGCTTTCGTTGAAACGGCCCGGCGTCAGCAGGACGATCAGCGGTGCCTCGTTGCTGGTGGGCGCCTGACGGGCCAGCGTCTGCTGCAACGCGTCGAAGAAACCCGACAGGTGCCGGACCTGCAGGTCGCGATAGGTCTCCGGCAAGGCGCGCGCGACGCTTTGGCGGTTTTCGAGCGCATAACCGGCACCCGAAGGCGCCTGGGTACGGTCGGCAGTGACCCACCAGCGTCCGTCCGGGGTACGCGCCAGGTCGACGGCGTACATGTGCAGGAACGTGCCTTCAGGGGGCTTCACGCCCTGACACGGCCAGAGAAAGTTGTTGTGGCCAAACACCAGCTCGGCGGGCAGCAGGCCATTGGCGATCAGCGTCTGCGCGCCGTAAAGGTCCGCGAGCACTGCGTTGAGCAGCCGTGCACGCTGGGCAATCCCTGCCGCCACGTGCTGCCATTCATCCGCCGCAATGATGTGCGGCAACAGGTCCAGCTCCCACGGGCGATCGGCACCCTTGGGGTCGGCATAGACGTTGTAGGTGACACCGTTTTCCTGAATCTGCCGGGTCAGCAGGGCCTGGCGCTGGATCAGTTGCGCCGCGCTGCTGCGCCGCATGTGCTCGTACAGACGACGCCAGTGCGGGCGAACGGCTCCGTCGGCGTCGAGCATTTCGTGGTAAGTACCCTCGGACAGCGGGTAGTGGTCAAGCAGGTCGGGCATGGAAGGCTCGGCAGGCAACGTAAGGACTTCAGATTAGTGCAGTCAGATGTCACGTCCGTGTGCATCTGACGCACAGAGCCACTGTTTTTTTAATGCAGACGCATATCCAGCGTCATCGGCAGCTCGTCGTTAATGTTGAGCGACGGAACGTCCAGTTTGCCTGGGGTGTGGCCGATGCGGAAGAAACGTGACAGGCGACGGCTTTCCGCTTCGTTGGCGTTGACCGGCAAGGTTTCGTAGTTACGGCCGCCCGGATGGGCGACATGATACTCGCAGCCACCCAGAGAGCGGTGCATCCAGGTGTCGAGCAGATCGAAAACCAGTGGCGCATGCACGCCAATGGTCGGTTGCAGGCAATTGGCCGGCTGCCAGGCGCGATAACGCACACCCGCGACGAACTCACCGACCCGTCCGGTCGGCTGCAGGGGCACTGCGACACCGTTACAGGTCAACACGTAGCGTTGCGGTGGCAGCCCGCTGATATGCACTTGCAGACGCTCCAGCGATGAATCGACGTAGCGCACCGCGCCGCCGGCCGAGCCTTCTTCACCCAGGACATGCCAGGGCTCCAGCGCCTGACGCAGCTCCAGCTCGATGCCGTTGACGGCGTAATCGCCCACTTTCGGGAAGCGGAATTCCAGGTGCGCAGAGAACCAGTCGGCCTGCACCGGGTAGCCTGCCGCGTTGAGGTCGGCGACCACATCGGCAAAATCCTGCTCGATGAAGTGCGGCAGCATGAAGCGGTCATGCAGTTGCGTGCCCCAGCGCGCCAGCTTCGCGGGTGCGTAGGGTTCACGCCAGAAGCGCGCCACCAGCGCCCGTAGCAGCAACTGTTGCGCCAGGCTCATGCGCGCATGCGGCGGCATCTCGAAGGCGCGCAGCTCGAGCAGCCCCAGGCGTCCGGTTGCGCCATCGGGCGAGTAAAGCTTGTCGATGCAGAACTCGGCACGGTGAGTATTGCCGGTGACGTCAATCAGCAGGTTACGCAGCAGACGGTCCACCACCCACGGCGCAACCTGCTCGCCTGGCTTCGGCATCTGTGCAAAAGCGATTTCCATCTCGTAGAGCGAGTCATTGCGCGCTTCGTCGATGCGCGGTGCCTGAGACGTCGGGCCGATGAACAGGCCGGAAAACAGGTACGACAGCGAAGGATGGTTGTGCCAGTAGCTGATCAGGCTGCGCAGCAGGTCCGGACGCCGCAGAAACGGCGAATCTGCCGGCGTCGCGCCGCCCAGCACGAAATGGTTGCCCCCGCCGGTGCCAGTATGACGGCCGTCGATCATGAACTTCTCGGTGGTCAGACGCGTGAGGCGCGCCTGTTCATAGAGAAACTCGGTGCGCTCGACCAGTTCGTCCCAGCTCGCCGAAGGCTGCACGTTGACCTCGATCACACCGGGGTCCGGCGTGATCCGGAAATTGCACAGCCGCGGATCGCTCGGCGGTTCGTAGCCTTCCAGCAGGATCGGGCACTGCAGTTCCTCTGCAGTCGCCTCGATCACCGCCACCAGTTCAAGGTATTCCTCAAGCTTTTGCAGCGGCGGCATGAACAGGTACAGCCGCCCCTCGCGCGCTTCGGCACACAGCGCCGTGCGGGTCAGCCAGTCGGCCGACTCGTCGATCTTCGGCGGGCGCTCGGCGTCCGTGTCTGTGGACTTGAGCGCTGAGGTCAACGAGTCGCTGTCGGCCAGTTCGGGGAAGTCCTGGTTATGGTCGGTCGGATGAATGAACGGGTATTCCGCCGCCTTGACCCAAGGCTGCGACGCCAGCGGCAATCGATAGCCCAGCGCAGAATCCCCCGGCACCAGACGGCAATGCTCGTCACGCAAGTACCAGCGGCCACTCTGCCAGCTGTCACCGTCCGCGTTGCGAGCCAGCGGCAGAACCTGACCGATCATCTTGTCCAGCCCCTGAGCGAAGACCTTGCGCAGACGGGCCCGCTCCAGCTCGTCACCCAGCCGCGAATCTTCGGCGGTGACGTTGACCGGCAATGCGCCTTCGCGCCACAAGTAGTAGAAATTGTCTTCGTAAGCCGGGAAAACGAAGCGGGCCGGCAGCTTCAGGCGCTCGGCAACACTGGCGAGAAAACGCCCTGCCAGTTCGCCCGTAGCACCGTAGTCACGGGTTTCATCGGCGATCAGCGCATTATTGCGCCACACCGGCTGGCCGTCCTTGCGCCAGAAGCAGTTCAGCGACCAGCGCGGCAACTGCTCACCCGGATACCATTTGCCTTGCCCGAAATGCACGATGCCCAGCGGCGCGTAATGCCCGCGCATGCGCTGGAACAGCTCGGCGGACAGCTCGCGCTTGCGCGGCCCCAGCGCGGCGGTGTTCCATTCGGCGCCATCGCGGTCGTCGATGGACACGAAGGTCGGCTCGCCGCCCATGGTCAGACGCACATCGTCGCGCAGCAGATCGGCGTCGATCTGTCGACCAAGCGCCTGAATGTCCTGCCATTGCGCTTCGGTGTAAGGCTTGGTGACGCGCGGCGCCTCCCAGATGCGTTCGACCGACATTTCGTGGCTGAAATCGGTTTCGCACGGCTCGACCAGACCACTGATCGGTGCTGCCGAGGAAGGCTCGGGGCTGCACGCCAGAGGAATGTGTCCTTCGCCAGCGAACAGGCCGGACGTGGCGTCCAGCCCGACCCAGCCTGCGCCCGGCAGATAGACCTCGCACCAGGCGTGCAGGTCGGTGAAGTCGACATCCGTACCGGACGGCCCGTCGAGCGCCTCGACATCGGCCTTGAGCTGAATGAGGTAGCCCGACACAAAGCGCGCCGCCATGCCCAGATGACGCAATAGCTGCACGAGCAGCCATGCGGAGTCGCGGCACGAGCCCGATGCGTTTTCCAGGGTGAATTCCGGGGTCTGAACGCCGGGCTCCATGCGGATCAGGTAGGCGACGTCCTGACTCAGGCGCTGGTTGAGGCCGACCAGGAAGTCGATGGCCGGAATCGGCTTGCGACTGATGCTGTCCAGATACGCCTGAAATCTCGGGGTCAGCGGCAGTTTTTCGAGGTACGGCGCCAGCTCGCGCTGCTCTTCGCTGGCGTAGGTGAACGGAATATTCTCGGCGTAGGGCTCCAGGAAGAAGTCGAACGGATTGAACACCGCCATCTCGGCGACCAGATCGACTTCGACACGGAATTCGTCGGTCTTTTCCGGGAAGACCAGACGCGCGAGGTAATTGCCTTGAGGGTCCTGCTGCCAGTTGATGAAATGGTTTTCAGGCAGGACTTTCAGCGAATAAGACAGCACGCGTGTGCGGCTATGGGCGGCCGGACGCAGGCGAACGATCTGCGGACCCAGTTCGACCGCGCGGTCGTAGTGATAGTGCGTGACATGGTGCAAGGCAATATGAATCGACACGGCGTGCCTCCTGCGAGCCTGAACGGTAATTGAGCCGCGCAAGACTTATGCCATCCGGTCAAAGTCGTGCGCCAACGAGAGTGGCATTCCCCGCCTGAAAAGGCGCAGCACCAAAATCGTGCCGGCCGAAGCCAACGGTGCAAGGGTCGCACAGTAATAAGGCAGACAGTGTGGCAGAGGGATTGAGTGGGGGGTGAAGAATTGTGAAGGCGTTTGGATACGCATGCGGCGCGTTGCAGGTGTAAGACGCGCAGCTTCACCCAAGGCATTCCCACCCCGTGGGAGCGAGCTTGCTCGCGAAGGCGTCATCACTGAACCACCGCTTTCGCGAGCAAGCTCGCTCCCACAAGGGATTGCAGGTGGGTTTTCAGCACTGCCCGACGCTACATTTCCGGCACTATCAGCACACGAGCACATGATAGGTACACCCACAGAACGAGGAACGATAATACCAACTATCGTGCGACGCTCTGCGTCTGCGCGGATACCTCGCCTTAGCGTGGCACTACTGGCTTGCGCTTGGGCGGTTTGGTGCCTTTGCCCTTGGCTGCATCCATGCGCTCCTTGGCGGCCTGCTTGTTGCGCGCCATGGCGGCAGCCTTGGCCTCTTCGCGCTTGTCCCACGGCTTGCTGCCATCGCTCCCGCGTGGCGGCAGGCCGGTGTGCTGGGTCTGGATCAGCGTGGTCTTGGCATTTTTCGCAACCTTGTGGCTGCCCGCCGGTGTCGAGTTCTTGCGACGCGCACTCTGGTAGCTGTCAGTAGCCGGCTGATGCAACGGGATCAGTTGATCCTTGCCCGGCCCGATCAGGTCGGCACGGCCCATGCGTTCCAGTGCCTCACGCAGCATCGGCCAGCCTTTCGGGTCGTGATAGCGCAGGAAAGCCTTGTGCAAACGACGCTGCGCTTCGCTTTTCACGATGGTGACCGCATCACTCTTGTAGGTGACCTTGCGCAGCGGGTTCTTGCCCGAGTGGTACATGGCGGTGGCCGTGGCCATCGGCGACGGGTAGAACGCCTGCACCTGGTCCGCGCGGAAACCATTGCCCTTGAGCCACAGCGCCAGGTTCATCATGTCTTCATCGGTGGTGCCCGGGTGGGCGGCGATGAAGTAAGGAATCAGGTACTGCTCCTTGCCGGCTTCCTTGGTGTACTTCTCGAACATGCGCTTGAACTTGTCATAGCTGCCAATGCCCGGCTTCATCATCTGGTTGAGCGGACCTTCCTCGGTGTGTTCCGGGGCGATCTTCAGGTAACCACCTACGTGGTGAGTAACCAGTTCCTTGACATACTCCGGCGACTCGACCGCGAGGTCGTAGCGCAGGCCGGAGGCGATCAGGATCTTTTTCACGCCCGGCAAGGCGCGCGCGCTGCGATACAGCTGGATCAGCGACGAGTGATCGGTATTCAGGTTCGGGCAGATACCCGGGAATACGCAGGACGGCTTGCGGCAGGCCGACTCGATCTCCGGGCTTTTGCAGGCGATGCGATACATGTTCGCGGTCGGCCCGCCCAGGTCGGAAATAACCCCGGTAAAGCCCGGCACCTTGTCGCGGATTTCTTCGATTTCGCGAATGATCGACTCTTCGGAGCGGTTCTGAATAATCCGCCCTTCGTGCTCGGTGATCGAGCAGAAGGTGCAGCCGCCGAAGCAGCCACGCATGATGTTCACCGAGAAACGAATCATGTCGTAGGCAGGGATCTTTTCCTTGCCGTACGCAGGATGCGGGACGCGCGCGTAAGGCATGCCAAACACGTAGTCCATTTCTTCAGTGGTCATCGGAATGGGCGGCGGGTTGAACCAGACGTCCACGTCGCCATGTTTTTGCACCAGCGCGCGAGCGTTGCCCGGGTTGGTCTCCAGGTGCAACACGCGGTTGGCGTGGGCATACAGCACAGCGTCGTTACGGACCTTTTCCACCGATGGCAGGCGGATGACCGTCTTGTCGCGGGTCATGCGCGGGCTGGCGAGAATCTGCACCACCTTGGCTTCGTTGGGGTCCTCGACGTTGCCTTTTTCCTGCTCGATGGCGCAGGCCTGCGTGTCCTGGGTGTTGACGTACGGGTTGATGATCTTGTCGACTTTGCCCGGACGGTCGATACGCGTGGAGTCGACCTCATACCAGCCCTGCGGCGTGTCACGACGAATGAACGCCGTACCGCGCACGTCGGTGATGTCTTCGATCTTGTGGCCGTAGGACAGACGCTGGGCGACTTCGACGATCGCGCGTTCGGCATTGCCGTACAGCAGGATGTCGGCGCAGGCGTCAATCAGGATCGAGTTGCGAACCTTGTCCTGCCAATAGTCATAGTGCGCGATTCGGCGCAGCGAAGCCTCGATGCCGCCCAGCACGATCGGTACATGCTTGTAGGCTTCCTTGCAGCGCTGGCTGTAGACCAGACTTGCGCGGTCCGGACGCTTGCCAGCCATGCCGCCAGGGGTATAGGCGTCATCGGAGCGAATTTTCTTGTCCGCGGTATAGCGGTTGATCATCGAGTCCATGTTGCCGGCAGCGACACCGAAAAACAGATTCGGCTCGCCGAGCTTCATGAAGTCGTCCTTGGACTGCCAGTTGGGCTGCGCGATGATCCCGACCCGGAAGCCCTGGGATTCGAGCAGACGACCGATGATCGCCATGCCGAAAGACGGGTGATCCACGTACGCATCACCGGTAACAATGATGATGTCGCAGGAATCCCAGCCAAGCAGATCCATTTCTTCCCGGCTCATGGGCAGGAAAGGTGCTGGTCCGAAACATTCGGCCCAGTACTTGGGATAGTCAAATAACGGCTTGGCTGATTGCATGTTCAGGACCTACGTTTGCACGTTGGAAAAATCGCGGGCGCGGAATATAGCACATTTTTTGATCAAGTCCGACCACGGTGGTCGGATTTGATGGAGTCGACCCGAAGTCAATCGTCGTCGAAGTTGTAACTGCCCGGCGCCAGGTTCTCGAAGCGCGTGTATTTGCCGATGAACGCCAGGCGCGTGGTGCCGATGGGGCCGTTACGCTGCTTGCCGATGATGATCTCGGCAATGCCCTTGTGCTCGGTTTCCGGGTGATACACCTCGTCCCGGTAAACGAACATGATGACGTCGGCATCCTGCTCGATCGCTCCGGATTCCCGGAGGTCGGAGTTGATCGGGCGCTTGTTGGGACGCTGTTCAAGAGAGCGGTTGAGCTGCGACAGGGCAATGACCGGGCAGTTGAATTCCTTGGCCAGCGCTTTCAACGAGCGCGAGATCTCGGAAATCTCGTTGGTACGGTTATCACCGCTGGAACCAGGGATCTGCATCAGCTGCAGGTAGTCGATCATGATCATGGCGATGTCGCCATGCTCACGCACGATCCGCCGCGTCCGCGCGCGCATTTCAGACGGGCTGATACCGGCCGTATCGTCGATGAACAGCTTGCGGTCATTGAGCAGATTGACCGCCGATGTCAGACGCGGCCAGTCATCGTCATCAAGCTGGCCGGCCCGCACCTTGGTCTGGTCGATGCGCCCCAGCGACGACAACATACGCATGATCAGCGATTCGCCTGGCATCTCCAGCGAGTAGACCAGCACCACCTTGTCACTGCGCAGCACTGCGTTCTCGACCAGGTTCATGGCGAAGGTGGTCTTACCCATCGACGGACGTCCGGCAACGATGATCAGGTCGGCGGGTTGCAATCCGCTGGTTTTTTCATCGAGATCGGTATACCCGGTCGACAGACCGGTAATGGCGTTGTCGCTGTTGAACAGGGTATCGATACGGTCGATGGCCTTGGTCAGCAGGTCATTGACGCTGACCGGGCCGCCAGTCTTGGGGCGCGCTTCGGCGATCTGGAAGATCTGCCGTTCAGCCTCGTCAAGAATCTCTTCGGCGGTCCGGCCTTCGGGGTTGAACGCACTGTCGGCGATTTCGGTACTGATGCCGATCAATTGCCGCAGCGTGGCCCGGGCCCGGACGATCTGCGCATAAGCCTTGATGTTGGCGACAGAAGGCGTGTTTTTCGCCAGCTCACTGAGGTAGCCCAGGCCGCCTACCTGCGAGGTCTGCCCTTCCTTGTCCAGCTGTTCAGCCAGCGTGACCACGTCAATCGGGCTGTTCTGGTCGGCCAAGCGGGCGATGGCGCGGAATATCAGGCGGTGGTCATGTCGATAGAAATCACCATCGGAAACTTGATCGAGCACCCGCTCCCAGGCGTTGTTGTCCAGCATCAAGCCACCGAGTACAGCCTGTTCGGCCTCGATGGAATGCGGCGGCACTTTCAGGGCAGCGGTTTGCAGATCGTATTGTTCGGGGGCGGAAATATCGTTCATGGCCACTTCAATTCGGGGTTTGCAGAATGGGGATGGCACAAAGACAAAGGGCACGACCTGTGAACAGGATCGTGCCCGATGTTAATCCTCTGACGTCAATGCCGCCAGACGATTACGTGTTGCTTAAGCAGCCACTACGACAACGCGTACGGTCGCTTCTACGTCGCTGTGCAGGTGCACGGCTACGTCGAATTCACCAACGTTGCGGATAGTGCCGTTCGGCAGACGAACTTCGCTTTTTGCAACTTCAACGCCGGAGGCGGTCAGTGCATCAGCGATGTCGTGGGTGCCGATCGAACCGAACAGCTTGCCTTCGTCACCAGCAGTGGCAGTGATGGTCACTTCCAGCTCAGCCAGTTGGGCAGCGCGAGTTTCGGCAGATGCTTTCTTGTCTGCAGCCAGTTTTTCCAGCTCGGCACGACGCTCTTCAAACGCAGCCACGTTGGCAGCGGTTGCAGCGGTTGCTTTGCCGTAAGGCAGCAGGTAGTTACGACCGTAGCCGGCCTTAACGTTTACTTTGTCGCCCAGGTTGCCCAGGTTGGCGACTTTTTCCAGAAGGATCAGTTGCATGTGGAAATCCTCTTAACTTTTAACCTTCACCGTTCGCAGGACCATTGCCGGGATCTTTCGAGCTCCGGCGACCGCGAAAATCAATCAGGCTGTCGACAATGGCAATTACCACGAGCAACGGATAAATCAGCTGCATGAACACCAGCAGCGTGATGTACATCCCCACCAGCCAGAACCTGGACAGACGCTTTTCAGCGACCAGACCGTGAATCAGGGCCAGGCCCGCAAAGACCAGCGGTACGCTGCACAGCGGTGTAAGCATCGCTATCTGCGGACCGAAATTCGGCCCCACCAGCATGCACACCACCAGCACCAACGCCGGCACCAGCGGGAGTTTCACGGCGCGAAATTCACGCCCGAAACCACCAGGGTTGTACAACATCGCTTGCCAGTACCGCCCAAGAATCAGGCACAGCACACTGACGATTTGCAGCACAGCCGCTATCAGGCCATTCAGGACGGGTGCAATCAGTGCCCCCAGACGCGCTCGCTCTTCTACGTTCAACTGCTCGTAGAGCCCGGCCAGCATTGTCGGCAGATGTTTCTGCAACTCCTGCGACATTGCTTCCAGAGGCTCGCGAAAAACCGTGCCCAGAATTACTGCATACACCACACCCAATGCCACGCTGACCAGCAGCACACGGACCCAGGACTCGCTGGCACGCAAAACCATTGCCAAACTCAGTGAACCCGCCAGCACCATGGCTGTACGAGGTTCACCGAAATACCACCAGACCAAAGCCGGCAGCAGAGCCCAGGACAGGACACCAACGGCATCACTGAACCCGCGTCGCAGGAGCACAAGGCACCCTGCGGCAGCACTCAACCAGAACAACAGCGGCAATGCCGCACATCCAGCCACTACGAGAGTGGCCTGCATACGGCCGCGCATGATGAATTCAGCCAGGGCACGCATGCTTTCTATCCTTTGTTACGTTTTGTCGACTACCTGGTCTCAGCGGCCGTGGCTGTCGGTGTAGGCCAGCAGGGCCAGGAAGCGGGCACGCTTGATAGCGGTGGCCAGCTGACGCTGATAACGTGCTTTGGTACCAGTGATACGGCTTGGAACGATTTTGCCGGTCTCGGATACGTAGGCTTTCAGAGTGTTGAGATCTTTGTAATCGATCTCTTTGACGTCTTCAGCGGTGAAGCGGCAGAATTTACGACGACGGAAGAAACGTGCCATGTAATTGGCTCCTCAAAAGGTCCGTGGATTACTCGTCAGCGTTATCGCTAACGTCGCTGTTGTCGCCGTCATCGCCATCGGCGCTGTCGGAGTGCTCAGGACGGTCACGACGCTCACGGCGCTCACTGCGGTTCTCTTCAGCCTTGAGCATCTCGGACTGGCCGGTTACGGCTTCGTCGCGACGGATGACCAGGTTACGGATCACAGCATCGTTGTAACGGAAGTTGTCTTCCAGCTCGGCCAGAGCCTTGCCAGTGCACTCAACGTTCAGCATCACGTAGTGAGCCTTGTGAACATTGTTGATTGCGTAAGCCAGTTGACGACGGCCCCAATCTTCCAGACGGTGGATTTTGCCGCCGTCTTCTTCGATCAGCTTGGTGTAACGCTCTACCATGCCGCCGACTTGCTCGCTTTGATCCGGGTGGACCAAAAAGATAATTTCGTAATGACGCATGAATGCTCCTTACGGGTTGTAGCCTGCCGCTCAAATAGCGGTCAGACAAGGAGTGAATGACACTGTTGGTCTTGCTCAGGGACAGGCACATGCGCGCCTGCCGTGACAGCAAGGGGCGCAATTGTAGAGAAGGGTCGTGGGAGGCGCAAGGCAATTGGTGAATTAATGAGCAGATCGCATGGCGCGACCTGCTCACTCTGGCCAGAAGCCGCAATCAGGCTTTTTTGCCGGCAGCCTTGACACTGCGCTGGCGCAGCGCTTCGAACAGACACACGCCAGTCGCGACCGACACGTTGAGGCTGCTGACACTGCCCGCCATCGGCAGGCGCACCAGATAATCACAATGCTCACGGGTCAGGCGACGCATGCCCTTGCCTTCCGCGCCCATGATGATAATGGTCGGCCCGGTCAGGTCCTGCTGATACAGCTCGACCTCGGCCTCGCCCGCAGTACCGACCACCCACAATCCGCGCTGCTGCAGTTTTTCCAGAGTACGCGCCAGGTTGGTCACTGCCACGAGCGGAATGACCTCGGCTGCACCGCAGGCGACCTTGCGCACGGCTGGCGTCAGGGTTGCGGATTTGTCCTTGGGCACGATGACCGCCAGCGCACCTGCCGCATCGGCAGTACGCAGGCAGGCGCCAAGGTTGTGCGGATCGGTCACGCCGTCCAGCACCAACAGCAGCGGCGAGCCTTCACTGCGGTCCAGCAGCTCGTCGAGCATTGCCTCGCCCCAGACCTGGCTCGGGCTGACATCGGCAACAACACCCTGATGCACGCCTTCGACCCAGGCATCCATTTCGCGGCGCTCGGCCTGCCCGATGGTGACGCGATTTTCGGCCGCCAGTGCGACCAGGGTCTGGACGCGAGGGTCGTTACGACCCTCGGCCAGCCAGATGTGCTTGACGCGTTTTGGATGATGACGAAGTAACGCTTCTACGGCGTGAACGCCGTAGATTTTTTCCAGCTGACTCATGACTTGGCCTTGGGTTTACGAGCGCCGCTGCTTTTCGCGGCTGGCGCGGAGCCCGTTTTTGACGAGCCTTTACGGTGTTTGCTGGCCGGTTTGCCCGATGAGGGCGCAGAACCCGACCTGTCAGACTTTCCCGACGATGCCTTGCTACCACCCTTCGCGTCTGCCAGAAGCGCTTTTTTCAGCTCGCGGCTTTTACGCACTTCTGCGTTTTTCGCGGCGGCATCGCTCGGGCGATACGCTTCGGTGCTGCTTTCCTTGGTCGAAGCGCTACGGCGTCCGGACTTGGCAGGCGCCTTATCCTTCTCAGCCGTGGTCGTGGCAGCAGGTGCCGCGGTGTCATGACCACGACGCTTGCGAGCCGTCGGCTTTGCAGCCGCTGCTGCTTCGGAGATCTCGAAATCGATCTTGCGCTCATCCAGATCGACGCGCATGACACGCACTTCAACGGTGTCGCCCAAGCGGAAGTTACGCCCGGTACGCTCGCCAGCAAGGCGGTGGTGCAGCGGATCGAAGTGGTAGTAGTCACCCGGCAAGGCGGTCACGTGGACCAGGCCCTCGACATAGATGTCGGTCAGCTCGACGAACAGACCAAAGCCGGTTACAGCGGTGATCACGCCCGGGAACGACTCGCCGACGCGATCCTTCATGTATTCGCACTTGAGCCAGTTGACCACGTCGCGCGTAGCCTCGTCGGCACGGCGTTCGCTCATCGAGCATTGTTCGCCCAACTGGTCGAGCAGCGCGTCGTCGTATGGGTAGATGCGCGCCTTCGGGATCGTGGCAGCGCCGGCACGACGAACGTGCGGCGTATCCTGCTTGGAGCGAATGACACTGCGAATCGCACGATGGGTCAGCAGGTCCGGATAACGACGGATCGGCGATGTGAAGTGCGTGTACGCTTCGTAATTCAGACCGAAGTGACCGTTGTTGTCCGAGCTGTAGACCGCCTGGCTCAACGAACGCAGCATCACGGTCTGTATCAGGTGGTAGTCAGGACGATCACGAACGGTTTCAAGCAGCGCCTGATAATCCTTTGGTGTCGGACCTTCCTTGCCTTTATGCAACGTCAGGCCCAACTCACCGAGGAACGCACGCAGTTTTTCCAGGCGCTCCGGCGGCGGACCATCGTGGACGCGGTACAACGCAGGAATTTCGTGCTTCTTCAGGAACTGCGCGGTGGCCACGTTGGCGGCCAGCATGCATTCCTCGATCAGCTTGTGGGCATCATTGCGAGTGGTCGGACGGATTTCGGCAATCTTGCGCTCGGAACCGAAGATGATCCGGGTTTCCTGAGTTTCGAAATCGATCGCACCGCGCACATGACGCGCGCCCAGCAATACCTTGTACATGGCATAAAGCTGTTTGAGGTGCGGCACCACATCGCCGTATTCACCACGCAAGCTTTTGGCTTCAGCGGTTTTCGGCTGCTCCAGAATCGTGCTGACCTTGTTGTAGGTCAGGCGAGCGTGAGAGTGGATGATGCCTTCGTAGAACACGTAGTCAGTCATCTCGCCGGTCTTGGAGATGGTCATCTCGCAGACCATGGCCAGACGATCGACATGCGGGTTCAGCGAGCAGAGGCCGTTGGACAATTGCTCAGGCAGCATGGGCACGACGCGCTCGGGGAAATACACCGAGTTGCCGCGCACCTGGGACTCTGCATCCAGCGCCGAGCCGATCTTCACGTAGCTCGATACGTCGGCAATCGCCACGTAGAGCTTCCAGCCACCGGAGAACAAACGCAGCTTGCCCGGCTTGGCTTCGCAATAGACCGCATCGTCGAAGTCGCGAGCATCTTCACCGTCGATGGTCACGAACGGCAGATGGCGCAGATCGACGCGGTGTTCCTTGTCCTTCTCTTCGACTTCCGGCTTGAGCTTGGCAGCCTCTTTGAGCACTGCTTCGGGCCAAACATGCGGGATATCGTAGGTACGCAGCGCGACATCGATCTCCATACCGGGCGCCATGTAGTTGCCCACCACTTCGATCACGTCGCCTTGCGGCTGGAAGCGCGGCGTCGGCCAATGGGTGATTTTCACCTCGACAAACTGACCGATCTTGGCGCCGTTGTTGCGACCCGGCGTCACCAGCACTTCCTGCTGGATTTTCGGGTTGTCGGGTACAACAAAACCAATGCCGCTCTCTTCGAAGTAGCGACCAACGATGGTTTCGTGAGCACGCGAGATCACTTCGACAATAACGCCTTCGCGACGACCGCGACGGTCAAGGCCGGAAACACGCGCCAGCGCCCGGTCACCGTCGAATACCAGACGCATTTGCGCCGGGCTCATGAACAGGTCATCGGAGCCGTCGTCCGGCACCAGAAAGCCGAAGCCGTCGCGATGGCCGGAGATGCGACCCAGGATCAGGTCAAGCTTGTCTACCGGTGCATAAGTGCCGCGACGGGTGTAGATCAACTGGGCGTCACGCTCCATCGCCCGAAGGCGGCGGCGCAGAGCCTCGAATTGATCTTCGGTGGTCAGGCCGAACTCTTCGACCAGTTGCTCGCGACTGGCCGGCGAACCGCGCTCAGCAAGGTGCTGCAAGATCAGCTCGCGGCTGGGAATAGGGTTTTCGTATTTTTCCGCTTCACGAGCGGCCTCGGGATCGAGGGACTGCCAATCGGCCATTAGATAGTTTTCACCTTGTATATATAGGGGTTAGTTTGGCATAGACCTCATGAAACGGGAAATTTCACGCTCAAACCACTCGACAAAAAGCCTGCTCAACCCCGCTGAAACACCCGAAACACGCCGTCCGCGATTTTTTTCGAGTTTTTTGCACTGCCGGGCTTTACAGCCTAAAAGGCGCTCCGTATAGTGCGCGCCATCGGCAGGTTGATGCCTTCCGATACTGCCCAGATGGTGAAATTGGTAGACACGCCAGCTTCAGGTGCTGGTGACCGCAAGGTCGTGGAAGTTCGAGTCTTCTTCTGGGCACCAATTCAGGCAACAGACTACAACAGTCTCAAGCCTCACAAAAACCCGCGAAAGCGGGTTTTTGCATTTTCAGGTTTTGATTATTAAATCAAAACAGGGGTTTACAGAGCAAAATGATCGCCGTATAGTGCGCCCCATCAACGGCGCAGACGCTGCTGATGCTGCCCAGATGGTGAAATTGGTAGACACGCCAGCTTCAGGTGCTGGTGACCGCAAGGTCGTGGAAGTTCGAGTCTTCTTCTGGGCACCAATTCAGGCAACAGACTACAACAGTCTCAAGCCTCACAAAAACCCGCGAAAGCGGGTTTTTGCATTTTCAGGTTTTGATTATTAAATCAAAACAGGGGTTTACAGAGCAAAATGATCGCCGTATAGTGCGCCCCATCAACGGCGCAGACGCTGCTGATGCTGCCCAGATGGTGAANAAAAACCCGAGCCAATGGCTCGGTTTTGTGCTTTCAGTGGTTTGAACTTTCCGGGGTCTGAAAGTGTTATGACCCTGCGCGTGTACAGCGCCACATTAGGTGGCGCCCTACGAAAGCCTCAAGCCCTGAATTGCCCCAGGCTCGCCTTCAACTGCGCAGCCAGTCCGTTGAGCACTTTGCCACTGGCGGTTGTTTCCACCACAGCCTTGGCAGCACGCTCGGCCTGAGCATGGATCACCTCTACCCGACCGCGCACCGCCTGGGCACCTTCAGCCTGATGAACGGCCGCCTTGGTCGCCAGACCAATGGCCGCATGCACCTGCTCGACGGAGGCCTGCACGGTCTGCTGCCGCTTGGCGCTGTCGCGTAATACCTCCAGCCCTTCCTTGGCCTGTCGGCCAGCGATGCCGATGGCGGCCACCGCTTCTTTTGCACCGCGCTGTAAGGCCACGATGTGTTCCTGAATATCACCCGTCGAGCTTTGCGTCTTGCTGGCCAGCGCCCGCACTTCGTCAGCCACCACGGCAAAGCCCCTGCCCGTTTCACCCGCGCGTGCGGCTTCAATGGCTGCGTTGAGTGCGAGCAAGTTGGTTTGCTCGGCAATACCGTGGATAACTTCCAGCACGACCTCGATCTGCTGGCTTTGCTGCGCCAGACGCTCAATGACCTGCGCACCGGTTTCAACCTGCCCGGCCAGCGCCTCGATCAAACCGCCGACCTGATTGGACGTGCGGGTGTTTTCATCGGTTGCCTGTTTGATATCGATCACCTGACGCAAGGCTGCCTGCATCGCCTGGCTTTCCGACTGCGCCTCGTCGGCCATCTGCTCCAGCGCTTTCAGACTGGCCGCCACTTGGTCCCGCTGCAATTCGGCCGCCGCATCGGCACCGGCGTTACGCTCGCTCATGACACCGATTTCCTGCCCGGTGCGCTGCGCCACCTCGCCCGCCTCACGAACGATAGGCTGCAACTTGTCGATGAAGCGGTTGACCGCCGCCGACATGTCGCCAATCTCGTCGTTGCTGTCCAGCTTGACGCGCTTGGTCAGATCGCCCTCGCCCGCCGCCAGGTCATTGAGTGCCGCGATCAGCAGATGCAGCTTGCTGACGACCCGACGCCCGAGCACCACCGCCAGTAACAACAATACACCCAGGCCGACCAGGGCCAGACCCATGCCGATTCTCCAGCGCAGCGTTTCGGCAGCTTCCTGAACCGCCACACGCGTGTTGGCGGTCATTGCCGCTCCCGCCGCCTGAGCCGACTGCAGGCGCGTGCGTAGCGCGGCAGAGCTGTCCTTCGAGGCACTGGCAAGGCTGTCAGACACCAACTGCTCACCACTGGTGATCAGGGTCGCGAAACGCTTGTCCAGGGCAGTAAGATTCTCTTCGACCGTTGCCGTGGACACACCCATGCGCACCTTGCCGATCTCTACGCCGTTAGGGCTGATGGATGCCTCGACGTAATACACCGAAGGGTCGCTTTTCGCCGCATTGAGGACCTTGTCCATCGCCCGCTCGCCTTCGCCCTTGGCCAAAAGAGCCTTGACCAGCGGATTGTCACGGTTCATGTAACGCGTGAGGTGCTCACCTGCGGCGTCGTCATAAACGACGAACAGTACGTTGGGATTGCGCTGGGCACGGCGTGCGAATTCGGAAAGCGTTGGCGTGTCGTTGTCCCACATGGCACGCGGAGCAACGGCAGCCAGCAATTCGGCCATGTCGGTCGCGGACTCGCGCAGGTCTTTTTCCAGCGTGGCACGCAGTTGAGCCTGCTCTTCCTTCAGACGGGTAGAGAGCCCGACGCTCAGGCGCTGTCGAGTGCTGGCTGACAATGCATCGAGGCTCGATGTCACTTCGCTACTCGCCGACTCCAGCTCTGAGGACAGATGTTGCGAATCTACCCCCAGGCGGTTGGCGAGATCGGCCTCAAGCGCAGTGACTGTGCTCCGGGTAAGCGCAACCGCCACCACCACCTGCACCAAAAGAGCGATACCCAGCGCAATGAAGACCGGGCGCAGCAGACGGCTTTGCAATAGAGATAAGACAGCAGACACAGGAGAATCCCTCCACCCTCAGCGCCATTAAAATGATGGCACTTTTCTGTCATCTTTGTAGCAAGCGCCGTGCCGTGACACAAGTCTCACTTTTCTGAGCTTCCCTGCCGTTGGTGCGACAATAAAAAGGGCCGCACATGCGACCCTTTTTGGCACAGCTCGGTGACGTATCAGCCGAACGGATGACGCAGCACGATGGTTTCGTTGCGGTCAGGACCGGTCGAAATGATGTCGATAGGCGCACCCACCAGCTCTTCAACACGCTTGATGTAAGCGCGAGCGGCAGCAGGCAGCTCTTCGAGGGTCTTGGCACCCAGCGTGGATTCGCTCCAGCCTGGCATCTGCTCGTAGACCGGACGCAGGCCCAGATAGCTGTCAGCGTCGGTAGGCGCGTCGATGACGGCACCCTCTTCGTTCTCGTAGCCCACACAGATGTTGATGGTTTCCAGACCGTCGAGCACGTCCAGCTTGGTCAGGCACAGGCCCGAGATGCTGTTGATTTCGATGGCGCGACGCAGGATGACGGCGTCGAACCAGCCGCAACGGCGTGCACGACCGGTGGTGGCACCGAACTCATGACCACGCTTGGCCAGGAAGGCACCGACGTCATCGAACAGCTCAGTCGGGAAAGGACCCGAACCCACGCGCGTGGTGTAGGCCTTGGTGATGCCCAGGATGTAATCCAGGTACATCGGCCCAAAACCGGAACCGGTGGCAATGCCGCCCGCCGTGGTGTTGGAGCTGGTGACGTACGGGTAGGTACCGTGGTCGATGTCCAGCAGCGAACCCTGGGCACCTTCGAACATGATGTCCTTGCCGTCGCGACGCATCTCATGCAGCGCAGCGGTGACGTCGAGCATCAGCGGCTTGAGCATGTCGGCGTATTCCATGCACTCGTCGAGCGTCTTCTGGAAGTCGATGGCAGGCTCTTTGTAGTAATTGACCAGCACGAAGTTGTGGTAGTCGAGCAGTTCGCCCAGCTTGGCGGCGAAGCGCTCACGATGGAACAGGTCGCCGATACGCAGACCGCGACGTGCGACCTTGTCTTCGTAGGCCGGGCCGATACCACGACCGGTGGTGCCGATCTTGAACTCGCCGCGGGCTTTTTCACGCGCCTGGTCGAGTGCCACGTGGTACGACAGGATCAGCGGGCAGGACGGGCTGATGCGCAGACGCTCACGCACCGGAATGCCTTTCTCTTCCAGCTTGACGATTTCGCGCAGGAGCGCGTCGGGAGCAACCACCACACCGTTACCGATCAGGCACTGCACGCCTTCGCGCAGCACACCGGACGGAATCAGGTGCAATACGGTTTTCTCACCGTCGATCACCAGTGTGTGGCCGGCGTTGTGGCCACCCTGATAGCGAACTACGGCGGTAGCATGTTCGGTCAGCAGATCAACGATCTTGCCTTTGCCCTCATCACCCCATTGAGTGCCCAGGACTACGACATTCTTACCCATAACACTTGTCCTCATTCACGCAAACTTGGTGCCGGCGGCGGCCGGCAGGAATACTCAAGAAGCCAGCGGCATTACCTGCCAGTGCTCGCCATGCTGAATCAATTGCCGGTCACAGTCGGCTTCACGCGCGGCGCTCGCCTGCTGCCCAGGCAACGCCTGAACCACACGCTGACCTTCACTGCGCAACTGGCAAACCATCTGCCAGAGTGCCGCATCCGTACTGTCCGGCACCCAGATGCCACCAGACGGTAAGACGATTTCTGCCTGACCCAGGGTAACCAGGGTTTTCAGGTCGGTGGAAAAGCCGGTCGCCGGACGGGCACGACCGAAGTCGGCACCGATGTCATCGTAACGACCGCCCTGAGCGATCGACTGGCCCACGCCCGGCACGAACACCGCGAACACCACACCGGTGTGGTAGTGGTAACCGCGCAGCTCGCCGAGATCAAAGTACAGCGGCAGCTGCGGGAAACGCGTAGCCAGACGCTCGGCAATCGACAGCAGGTCGTCCAGAGCGGCCAGCACTGGCGCCGGTGCGCCGGCCAGACGATCGCGTGCGGCGTCCAGCACCTCACGACCACCGCACAGATCAACCAGTGCGCGCAGCATGGCGGCCAGCTCTGGCGGCAGATCGGCGGTGAGGGCAATCACTTCATCGATGGCCTTGCGCTGCAGTGCATCGAACAGCTGCTGCTCGACTTCACCCGACAGGCCGGCGGCACGCGCCAGACCGCGATAGATACCGACATGCCCGAGGTCCATGTGCACATCCGGCACATCGGCCAGTTGCAGCATGGCCAGCATCAGGCTGATGACTTCAACGTCGCTGCTCGGGCTCGCATCGCCGTAAAGTTCGGCACCCAGTTGTATCGGGCTGCGCGAGGACGACAGCGCGCGCGGCTGAGCGTGCAGAACGCTGCCCGCGTAGCACAGACGGCTCGGGCCTTCACGTTTCAGGGTGTGAGCATCGATACGTGCAACCTGTGGCGTGATGTCGGCGCGAAAGCCCATCTGCCGGCCCGATTGCGGGTCAATAACCTTGAAGGTACGCAGATCCAGATCCGAACCCGCGCCAGTCAGCAGCGACTCGAGATACTCGATATGCGGGGTGACGACAAACTCATAGCCCCAGCTCTGAAACAGATCCAACACCTGACGGCGCGCTACTTCAATGCGCGCCGCTTCCGGTGGCAGTACTTCTTCGATGCCATCTGGTAGCAGCCAGCGGTCGACCGTTGCCATTACGCCATTCCCCTGTGATCCAGGCGGCCAGCCTACAGGCCGACCTTGAGTGAAGCAGAAAGTGGTGCGCCGTATGACGGGCACGACAAATGCCCGAGACAGGCCTTGCAGACCACTTTCCTCGAAAAATCTTGCCGCGTTCCGATTCAGATACGGCCAATCAATCGTGCAGACGCAAAAAAGCCGGGAATTTCCCGGCTGCCGCATGATACACACGTTTCACCGTACGTTCACCCCACCGGGCGGTTTTGCCGCCCGGCGGGTGATTAATTACGGCTTGGCTTTTTCCATGTAGCGAAAGAATTCGCTGTTCGGATCAAGCACCATCACGTCGCTCTTGTTCGCAAAGCTTTCGCGGTAGGCACGCAGGCTGCGATAGAACGCATAGAACTCCTGGTCCTGACCATACGCCTTGGAGTAGATCGCGGCAGCCTGGGCATCACCATCACCACGCGCTTCTTCCGACTCGCGATAGGCTTCGGCCAGCAGCACACGACGCTGACGATCGGCGTCGGCACGGATGCCTTCAGCCAGCTCGTTACCCTTGGCACGGTGTTCGCGGGCTTCACGCTCACGCTCAGTGCTCATGCGTTCGAAAACGCTGCGATTCACTTCCTTCGGCAGATCGATGGCCTTGACCCGGACATCGACCACTTCGATACCCAGTTCTTTCTCGGCCATGCGGTTCAGCGAACCGGTGATGTCCGCCATCAGCGCGTCCCGCTCGCCCGACACGACTTCGTGCAGGGTGCGCTTGCCGAACTGGTCACGCAGGCCGGATTCCAGACGACGCGAAAGACGCTCGTCGGCAATCTGCTTGAGGCCGGAAGTCGCGGTGTAAAAACGCTCCGCATCCTTCACACGCCACTTGGCGTAGGCATCGACCATGACCGCTTTCTTTTCCAGCGTCAGGAAGCGCTGGGTCGGTGCATCGAGGGTCAGCAAACGACCGTCGAACTTGCGCACCTGGTTCACGTAAGGAACCTTCACATGCAGACCCGGCTGAACGTCAGCCTGGACCACACGACCGAATTGCAGCAGAACCGCGCGCTCGGTCTGGGACACTATGTAAAAGCTGTTCCAGGCGATGACCGCCAGTACCACGCCGACAATAAGGGTGATCAGTGATTTGTTACTCATCAGCGAGTCTCCCTGGTACGTACTTCACCACGCTGCTGAGCCTCATTCGCCCGGGCAGCGGCGGCAGCAGCGGCAGCATCATTGGCCGACTGCGATGGCGTACCTGAATTGGAGCCATTGCCGTTACTGCTGCGGCTGCTCTCGATCATCTTGTCGAGCGGAAGATAAAGCAGATTGTTCTGCCCCTTGTCGCCGGTCACGAGAACCTTGCTGGTATTGCTGAAGACTTCCTGCATGGTGTCCAGATACAGACGCTGGCGGGTAACTTCAGGAGCCTTGCGGTACTCGGCAACCAGCTTGGTAAAGCGATCCGCCTCACCCTTGGCGCGCGAAACCACTTCATCGCGGTAACCGTTGGCATCTTCGAGAATACGCTGAGCCTGACCACGGGCTTCCGGGATCACACCATTGGCATAGCTTTCAGCCTGGTTACGCGCACGCTGCTCGTCTTCACGGGCGCGGATCACGTCATCGAAGGCTTCCTGAACTTCACGCGGCGCGGCAGCGCTCTGTACGTTGACCTGAGTGACGGTGATGCCGGTACGGTAGGTATCGAGGAAACGTTGCAGACGCTCCTTGATTTCGCTGGCCATCAGTTCACGGCCTTCAGTCAGCACCTGATCCATCGCCGTGGAACCCACGACATGGCGCAACGCGCTTTCAGTCGCGTGCTGCAGGCTGATTTCAGGCTGGTCGACGTTCAGCACGAACGCCTGAAGGTCGCTGATCTTGTACTGCACGGTCAGCGGCACTTCGACGATGTTCTCGTCTTCGGTGAGCATCTGGCCCTGCTTGCTGTAGGCACGCTCGCGAGTCACGTTCTCCATGTACTTGCGATCGAACGGCGGGAAGTAGATGTTAAGGCCCGGGCCCACGGTCTCGTGGTACTGACCGAAACGCAGCACGACAGCCTGCTCTTGCTCGTCAACCACATAGATAGCGCTGTAAAGCCAGAAAGCGACCAGTACAACAAGCCCGATGCCGAGCAGGCCGAAGCCACCGCCCTTGCCTGAGCCGCCACCACTGCCACTGCTGCCGCCATCGCTGCCGCGTTTGTTACCGCCGCCGAACAACCCCTTCAGGCTTTCCTGCAGCTTACGGAAGGCCTCGTCGAGATCAGGTGGTCCCTTGCGGTCGCCGCCACGGCGTTTGCCACCCCAGGGATCTTGATTATTCGAGTTGCCACCCGGCTCATTCCAAGCCATAGCGCTCTCCATCTGATAAAGCAAAGACGCGCCCGCGGCGCGCCGACCAATGCTACAGAATGCTCGCGAAAGCCGTACAACGGCTTTCTCGTGCTTTTATTGCAAAGTGTGTTGCTCGATGAACTCCAGCGGCTGCAATCCTTCGCGACTCACCAGTCGATTGAGTTCAACGCGCGGCAGTCGTACGGCCAACACGCTGGCACCTTCCTCGTCATGCGTTTCGCTCTGCACCGCACCCAGCTCAAAGAACTGTGCACGCAGCCGGGCGAGACTTTGAGGCAGAAGCAGCGTGCCGACAAACAGGTCGTCGCCGAGCAATTCGGCGATAGCCTGCTTGAGCAGATCAAGCCCCCGACCATCACGGGCAGAAACCCAGACACGCTGCGGCTTGCCGTCGGCATCGCGCTGTATCTGAGGCTCTACGCCTTCAAGCAGATCGAGTTTGTTATAGACCTCGAGGATCGGCAAGCCCTCGGCTCCGATCTCGCCGAGCACGGCCATGACCTGCTCGATCTGCGACATGCGATCCGGCTCGTGGGAGTCGATCACATGCAGCAATAAATCGGAGTTGCTCGATTCTTCAAGCGTCGCGCGAAAGGCCTCGACCAGTTTGTGTGGCAGATGGCGAATGAAGCCCACGGTATCGGCCAGCACGATCGGACCCAGGTCATCGAGCTGCAGACGACGCAGGGTCGGATCGAGCGTGGCGAATAATTGGTCTGCCGCGAACACGTCCGAATCGGTTACCGAGTTGAACAGGGTCGATTTGCCGGCGTTGGTATAGCCCACCAGTGAAACCGATGGAATATCCGCGCGACGACGCCCGCGACGGGCCTGATCCCGCTGACTGCGAACCTTCTCCAGCCGTCCCTTGATCTGCCGCAGGCGAACCCGCAATAGACGTCGGTCGGTTTCGAGCTGGGTTTCACCCGGACCGCGCAGGCCGATACCACCTTTCTGTCGCTCAAGGTGAGTCCAGCCACGGACCAGACGGGTACTCATGTGCTCAAGCTGGGCCAGTTCGACCTGCAGCTTGCCTTCGTGAGTACGCGCCCGTTGCGCAAAGATATCGAGAATCAGACCGGTGCGATCAAGCACACGACACTCGAAAACGCGTTCGAGGTTGCGTTCCTGACTGGGCGTGAGGGTGTGATTGAAGATGACCAGATCGGCCTGTTCGGCCTTGACCTGATCGCGAAGCTCTTCGACCTTGCCAGAGCCGATCAGATACTTGGCCGAAGGCCGATGACGCGGCACGTTGATAAACGCAACGGTATCGGCACCGGCCGAGATGGCCAATTCCTGAAACTCCTGCGGATCTTCGCGCGCCTCAGGGTCCTGACCATCCAGATGAACGAGAATTGCACGTTCACCACCACTGTGGCGCTCAAAGAACAAGGCAGACTCCTATCAGGCGTTACCTGGCTCGGCGTCCGCGCCGTCAGCGTCTGTAGCGCTTGGCAGGCGGATCGGGCGAACCGGTACGACGGTGGAAATAGCGTGTTTGTAGACCATCTGGCTGACCGTGTTCTTCAGCAAAATGACGAACTGGTCGAAAGACTCGATCGTACCCTGCAGCTTGATACCGTTGACCAGATAGATCGATACCCCGACCTTCTCTTTACGCAAGGTATTCAGGTAAGGGTCTTGTAGCGAATGCCCTTTTGACATGTGCCGCACTCCTTTAAGGATCAATAAAATAATAAATCGAATTCGATTGGCTTACCGGCCACCCCCCAAGGATAGACGGCTATTGCAGGGACTCAGCTCAATATGGAGACCGATCCCAGGTATTTCAAGGCGCGCGACAGATTGTCGCTGGCCAGGCTGTCCAGCCAGTGCAAGTCGTCCCAGCTACGTAGCCAGGTGAACTGCCTTTTGGCCAGCTGGCGCGTCGCAATGATGCCGCGCTCCTGCATTTCATCCCGCGTCAGTTTCCCATCCAGGTGATCCCAGACCTGGCGATAACCGACAGCTCTTATCGATGGCAACCCTGAATGCAGATCACCTCTTGAGCGCAATGCCAGTACTTCGTCCAGAAACCCCTGATCCAGCATTTGCTCGAAACGTAGCGCGATGCGTTGGTGCAGCACCTTGCGATCAGCCGGAGCGATGGCAAGGTTCGCAACAGTATAGGGCAATTGCTGGCGCCCTGATGCGGCTGCTTCGGTACTTTGCGCAGTTTGTTGCTCGCGGTGTGCCGTCATGCTCATTCCGCTGACGCGATACACCTCGAGTGCCCTGATCAGCCGTTGCGGATCATTGGGGTGAATACGTGCCGCCGAAACGGGATCGACCACCGCCAGTTGATCGTGCAATGACTGCCAGCCGAAGGCCTTTGCATCCGCCTCAAGCTGCGCCCTGACCTGCGCATCGGCCGCCGGCATATCCGCCAGCCCGTCCAATAGAGCCTTGAAATACAACATAGTGCCGCCGACCAGCAAAGGAATATTTCCGCGCGCAGTAATTTCCGCCATGGCCGCCAGGGCATCACTGCGAAAATCGGCGGCGGAGTAGCTTTGCGCCGGGTCGAGAATGTCGATCAGACGGTGAGGATATTCAGCCAGCTGAGCCTTCGACGGTTTGGCGGTACCGATGTCCATGCCGCGATAGACCAGCGCAGAGTCGACGCTGATCAGCTCGCAGGGCAGCACTTTGGTCAGTTCTATCGCAAGGTCGGTCTTGCCTGCAGCGGTAGGCCCCATGAGAAAGATGGCCGGAGGTAAAGCGTTCATTCATTGACCGCGCAGGAATAATTTATCCAGATCATTGAGACCCATCTGGGTCCAGGTAGGACGACCGTGGTTGCATTGCCCGCTGCGCTCGGTGTTTTCCATGTCACGCAGCAGGCCGTTCATTTCCGGGATGGCCAGACGCCGATTGGCGCGAATCGCGCCGTGGCAGGCCATGGTCCCGAGCAACTCGTTCATGTGCGCCTGCACCCGGTCGCTGGTGCCGTATTCCATGAGGTCGGCCAGCACATCGCTGACCAGCCGGTTGGCTTCGGCCTGCTTGAGCAACGCGGGGATCTGGCGGATCGCCAGGGTTTCCGGGCCGAGCCGTTGAAGCTCGAAGCCCAGGCGCTGGAAGGTCGCAAGATGCTCTTCGGCGCAGTCCGCTTCACGCTGGCTGACCGCAATGGACTCGGGCACCAGCAATGGCTGGCCGCTCAAACCTTCGTTGGCCATGGCTATTTTCAGGCGCTCGTACATGATCCGCTCGTGAGCGGCGTGCATGTCCACCAGCACCAAGCCGTGAGCGTTTTCAGCAAGGATGTAGATACCCTTGAGCTGCGCCAGCGCATAACCCAGTGGCGGAATATCCCCGGGCGATTCAGGCAGCGACGCGGGCGCAGCACTGGGCAGCGGCGCGAAGAATTCACGATAAGCACTTTGCGCTTCGGCCACCGGCACGCCAGCGGTGGGCCGAGGCGTGTATTGATACTGATAACCGCTGCCAGCGCCGCCACCGGCAGCAGGCCGGGCAAACGACTCGCCCTGGGGCTGCTCCAGCACATTGTTGGCCAGACGCATTTCACCCTGCGGCCCGAATTCGCCCGCTTCAGGCCCGCTCGGGCGTGTCTCGGCGACAACCGGCACGAGCTGATTTTCAGGGCGCACATCGCCCAGCGCGCGGTAGAGGGTGCCATACAGAAAGTCGTGCACCATGCGCCCGTCGCGGAAGCGCACTTCGTGTTTGGTCGGGTGAACGTTGACGTCCACAGCGGCCGGATCGACCTCGAAGAACAGCACGAAGGTCGGATGACGGCCATTGAACAGCACGTCGCGATACGCTTGACGCACTGCGTGGGCGACCAGCTTGTCGCGCACTGCGCGGCCATTCACGAAGAAATATTGCAGGTCGGCCTGGCTGCGCGAAAAGGTCGGCAGCCCGACCCAGCCCCACAGATGCAAACCATTGCGCTCGATCTCGATAGGCAGCGCCTGCTCCAGAAAGCCAGGCCCGCAGATTGCCGAGACACGTCGCGCCCTGGCGGTGTCGTCATGCGCTTCATGCAGGCTCAGCACGGTCTTGCCGTTGTGACGCAGGTGGAAGGCCACGTCGAAACGCGCCAGCGCCATGCGCTTGATGACTTCCTGCAAATGATCGAATTCGGTTTTTTCGGCTTTCAGAAACTTGCGCCGGGCCGGCGTGTTGAAGAACAGGTCGCGCACTTCAACGGAGGTGCCTACCGGATGCGCGGCTGGCTGCACGCGCGGCGCCATGTCCCGACCTTCGGTTTCGACCTGCCATGCCTGATCGGCGTCGCGGGTGCGGGAGGTCAGCGTCAGGCGCGCTACGGAACTGATCGAAGCCAGCGCTTCGCCGCGAAACCCAAGGCTCATGACCCGCTCGAGGTCTTCCAGGTCGCGAATCTTGCTGGTCGCGTGACGTGCCAGCGCCAATGGCAGATCGTCCGAAGAGATACCGCTGCCATCGTCACGCACTTTCAACAATTTGATACCGGCCTGCTCGACGTCAACATCAATGCGCCGCGCGCCGGAATCGAGGCTGTTTTCCAGCAGCTCCTTGATCACGGAAGCCGGGCGCTCGACGACTTCGCCCGCCGCAATCTGGTTGGCCAGACGCGGACTGAGCAGTTCAATGCGCGCTGCGTTCAGGGCAGTCTGAGCGTTATCGGCTTCGGCGCCGTCGAGCAGGAGATCGGTCATTACTGAGTCGCCACCTCGGAACTTGGGATACGCAGGTCCTGGCCGATCTTCAATTCATCCGACTTCAGATTGTTGGCGCTGCGCAAGGTGGCGATGCTCATGTCATAGCGCGCAGCGAGCATGGCCAGGGTTTCGCCGGAACGAACGACATGATTGCGCGGCCCCTGGGCCAGCTTGCCGTTGTCACGCAGCCAAGCGATATAAGTGCCCTGCGGCGGGTTCTGCTGGAAGAACTGCTTGACGCCCGACGTGATCGAACGCGCCAACGCCTGTTGATGCGACGCCGAACCGAGCTTGTTGGCCTCGTTGGCATTGGAGATAAAGCCGGTTTCCACCAGAATCGACGGGATATCCGGCGACTTGAGCACCATGAAGCCCGCCTGCTCGACACGTGACTTGTGCAGCGAGGTCACGCGGCCAATATTGCTCAATACCTTCTGACCAACGTTCAGGCTCGACGACAGCGAAGCGGTCATGGACAAGTCCAGCAACACACCCGCGAGCATGCGGTCCTTGTCATCCAGGCTGACAGCGCCAGCACCACCGATAAGGTCGGAACGGTTTTCACTGTCCGCCAGCCAGCGTGCAGTTTCGGAAGTGGCACCGCGATCGGACAGGGCGAACACCGATGCGCCGAACGCCGCAGAGGACGGGGCGGCGTCGGCGTGGATCGACACGAACAGGTCGGCGCCCTTGGAACGGGCGATCTCGGTACGTTTGCGCAGCGGAATAAAGTAGTCGCCGGTCCGCGTCAGTTCGGCGCGGTAGCCTTTCTCGGCATTGACCTGGCGCTGCAGCTCCTTGGCAATCGACAGCACCAGGTTTTTCTCTTTCTGACCGGCACCGCCCGAGGCACCGGGGTCTTCCCCGCCGTGCCCGGCATCGATCACCACGACGATGTCGCGCTTGCCGTTCGGCACCGGGGTCAGCTTGATTTCAGGCTTGGCCGGGCTGACCGGGACAGCAGGAGCGGTGTTGGCGGCGGTATCCGGAATGACCGGTGTCGGATTGGCATCGGCGGCGTTGTCGTACAGGTCGACCACCAGACGGTTGCCGTATTGCTGATTCGGCGCCAACGTGAAGCTCTTCGGGGTCACCCCCTTTTTCAGGTCGATGACTACGCGCAGGTCGGTAGGCGTGCGCTGCGCAGAACGCATGCTGCTGATCGGCGTATTGGCCGTCGGTACGTTCAAGGGGCCGCCAAGCGTCGCACCATTGATATCGATCACCAGACGGTCAGGCGAAGTCAGGGTAAACAGGCTGTGCTGGACTGGCCCGGACAGGTCGAATACCAGACGTGTGTTGTCCGGTGCTCGCCATAAGCGGACACTTCGTACTTGCGTAGCGGCAACCGCCTCGACAGCCAGGGCCATCAACAGCAGACCAACTACAGTAACCAGCGCGCGCATGCGCATACCTAACCCCATATCTATTTGAATTCCAAAGCCAAAGTGGCACACCAACGTTCGCCACGCGAGCCCAGCGGGCTCAATATCACGGAACGACCTTCTCCGTGCGGCCCAATGGTAATGGTCAGGTCGGGCTTTGGCAAAAAGCCTGCACCACGCTGGGGCCATTCAATCAGACAAAGTGCGTCGCCGTCGAAGTAATCACGCACACCCATGTACTCGAGCTCTTCCGGATCGACCAGCCGGTAAAGGTCAAAGTGAAACACCTTTATCGCGCCGATTTCGTAAGGTTCGACCAGCGTGAAAGTAGGACTCTTGACGGCCCCGACATGCCCGAAGCCGCGAATCAATCCCCGCGAAAGCGTGGTTTTTCCAGCGCCCAGATCGCCATCCAGAAAGATGACACCAAGGCCTTCTGTCACCTTGGCCAGGCGTGCACCAAAATCCATCATTGCCTCTTCGCCCACCACATGCAGCGTTAAATCAGACACGGTTGCAGCTCCTCCAGTAACTGACGAATGGCAGGAATAATATCGCTGGCAGCCAGCCCGCGACCGCCCTCACCGGCTTTCTGACCGGCGCTTGCATGCAGCCACACGGCAAGACAGGCCGCGTCGAAAGGTTTGAGGTGCTGCGCCATCAACGCGCCGATCAATCCGGCCAGCACATCACCCAGTCCTGCGGTGGCCATGGCCGGATGGCCGCGGTCGCACAACGCCAGTTGCCCGTGTGCATCGGCAATCAGACTGCCAGAGCCCTTGAGCACACAAACCGTGTCGAATTTACGCGCCAACGCCCGCACCGCAGCGGCCCGGTCAGCCTGAACGTCCTTGATGCCCACACCCAGCAAGCGTGCCGCTTCGCCCGGATGCGGGGTGATGACACTTCCTTTGGGCAGGCTGACCAGCCCGGCGGACAGCATATTCAGCGCATCGGCGTCCCACACCTGCGGACGATCCGCGTTGGCGGCCGCCGACAGCAGGCTGCGCCCCCAGGCCGCCTGCCCCAGGCCGGGGCCGACCACCAACACGCTGGCCGGCTCGATCAAGCCCATCAGTTGGTTGGCCGAGTGGATCGCCGCGCTCATGATTTCCGGCATACGCGTCAGAGCGGCCGGAACATGCTCGGGCCGCGTTGCCAGCGTCAGCATGCCTGCACCGCTGCGCAGGGCGCTTTCGGCGCTGAGCAACGCTGCGCCGCCAAAACCGTGATCGCCACCGATAACCAGAACCCGACCAAACATGCCTTTATGGGCGGTTCGCGGGCGTGCTGCCAGTTGCGGCAGGTTATGTTTATCGAGGCGCTTCGCGCTGAACGGCGCCTGCGCCACCAGCACCGGGGCTGCGCGCAGGTCGTCGAACATCAGCTCACCCACCAGATCTGCCGCGTCGCCCGTCAACAAACCCAGTTTGAGGCCAATGAACGTAACGGTCACTTCGGCACGCACCGCGACACCCAGCGTCTGGCCAGTATCTGCGCTCAAGCCGGATGGAATATCCACCGCAACGACGGGCAGACCGCTGTCGTTGATAGCGTTGATGGCCGAGACGTAGGGCTCGCGCACCTCGCCATCGAGACCGGTGCCCAGCAAGGCATCCAGTACGATACCGGCCAGCGGCTGTCCGGCCCATGCCTGAATATGAATACCGAAAGCCGCAGCATGCGCCGCAGCAGCATCACCGGTCAGTGCGGCCGGATCGCCGACGGCCAGCACCCTGACCTGCCAGCCGGCCTTGTGCGCCATGGCAGCCACCAGATACCCGTCACCGGCGTTGTTGCCCCGCCCGGTGAATACGGTCAGTTCATTCGCCTCCGGCCAGCGCCGAAGTATCGTATGCCATAACGCCTGCGCAGCGCGCAGCATCAATTCCAGGCCGGGTGTGCCGGCAGCAACCAGCCGTGCATCGAGGTCGCGGACCTGCGCAGCACTGTACAGCGCGTCGGGTAAATGAGGTTTAGTGTCGAACATGCGTCTATGGGCTCCGATGTCTGGCAGAATTATACGCACCTTGGTCCCGGTTTCTCTCTGCGCATGTCCGCTATTACTGCTGTACTTCCTAGTCCCGATGATCTCGCCGCCCTTGCCGTCTCAATCAAGGCGTGGGGGCGTGAGCTGGGCTTTCAGGAAGTCGGGATCAGCGGCCTGGACCTGGCAGAGCACGAACAGCATCTGCAACGCTGGCTCGATGCAGGCTATCACGGGGAAATGGACTATATGGCAGCCCATGGCAGCAAACGTTCCCACCCCGATGAGCTGGTCCCGGGAACGTTGCGCGTGGTGTCGCTGCGCATGGATTATCTGCCGGGCGACACCGAAATGGCGCAGCGCCTGACCGAGCCGGAAAAAGCTTACGTCTCACGTTACGCGCTGGGCCGTGATTATCACAAACTCATCCGCAAGCGCCTGCAGCAACTGGCCGAGCGTATTCAGCAGGCCGTAGGGCCGTTTGGCTTTCGAGCCTTCGTGGACAGCGCGCCAGTGCTGGAAAAAGCCATCGCCGAACAGGCCGGGCTCGGCTGGATCGGCAAAAACACGCTGGTGCTCAACCGTAAGGCGGGCAGTTTCTTCTTTCTTGGCGAGCTGTTTGTCGATATCCCGTTGCCGGTCGACGCACCTCATGCAACCGAGCATTGCGGGCGCTGCACGGCCTGCCTGGACATCTGTCCGACGGAGGCGTTTATCGGGCCTTATGTGCTGGACGCGCGCCGCTGCATTTCTTATCTGACCATCGAGCTGAAGACCGCGATCCCAGAAGAGCTGCGGCCACTGATCGGCAACCGGGTGTTCGGTTGCGACGATTGCCAGATCGTCTGCCCGTGGAACCGCTTCGCCCGGCCAACCGAGCAGAGCGACTTTCAGCCGCGCCACAATCTG
The DNA here is from genome assembly GCF_001467335.1 of Pseudomonas sp. ICMP 10191. Taxonomy (NCBI): domain Bacteria; kingdom Pseudomonadati; phylum Pseudomonadota; class Gammaproteobacteria; order Pseudomonadales; family Pseudomonadaceae; genus Pseudomonas; species Pseudomonas sp. ICMP 10191. The sequence goes on along the minus strand of NZ_LKGW01000079.1, from coordinate 2,931 downwards.
GACAATGCAGGGCTGGCCGAACTGTTCCTGTGGGACGAAGAGAAATTCCTCGGCAGCACCGAAGGTTCACCACTGCGCCGGGCGGGTTATGAGCGCTGGCTACGCAACCTGGCCGTGGGGCTGGGCAACGCGCCCTCCACCATCCCGGTGATCGAAGCCCTGCACGCACGGCGCGACTATCCCTCGGAACTGGTCAGGGAGCATGTGGAATGGGCGCTGCAGAGGCATGGCGTGGCGCCGCTTTAAACCTGCAGGCGTGTGACGCGGAGCGTCACGAAAGGCATTCCCACGCTGGAGCGTGAGGAACGATAATTTTTCAACTATTGTGCCTGCGCCCTGCGTACGCCTCAGGGCTCGTCCTTGTAGACAAACTTGGGCATTTCCCAGCGGAAACGAATCGCTAGCAGGCGCAGCAGCAGGCCGCCGAACAGGGTGATCAGCACCGCTTGTTCGTTGGGCAGTTGCAGGTACTGACACAGCAGAAAACACCATGCAGCCAGAAAAGACACGCTGGCGTACAGCTCGCGGCGGAAGATCAGCGGGATGTCGTTGCAAAAGATGTCGCGCAGGATGCCACCGAAGACCCCGGTGATCACGCCGCACACTGACGCGATCAGCAGACCGTGCCCGGCCTCGAGCGCGGTCATGCAGCCGATCAGGGTAAAGGCCACCAGCCCCAGTGCGTCGAGCACCAGAAACAGTGAGCGCAGGTGGCGCATCAGTGGCGCAATGAAGATCGTCACCAGCGCCGCCACACTGGTCAGGACCAGGTATTCCGGGTGCTTGACCCAGGTCAGCGGGTAATGACCGATCAGCACGTCGCGCACCGACCCGCCTCCCAGCGCCGTGACGCAGGCGATCAGCACCACGCCGAACCAGTCCATCCCGCGCCGCCCCGCAGACAGGGCTCCCGTCATGGCTTCAGCAGTGATAGCGATCAGATAAAGCATCAGCAACATGGCGGCGACTCTGCGACAAAGGCGCGCAGTCTAACCAGCCGACCAACGCACTGAAAGAGTGCAGCGAAGATTATTCACTGCACGCGCGTCTCGATCAGGCCTTGATGAAGTGCTCACGATAAAAGCGCAGCTCGGCAATCGACTCGCGGATGTCATCGAGCGCCAGGTGGGTGCTGCCTTTCTTGAATTTCAGCTCGGGGGACCAGCGCGCCGCCAGTTCCTTGAGGGTCGAGACATCCAGATTGCGGTAGTGGAAGTAGTTTTCCAGCGTCGGCATGTGGCGGTACAGGAAGCGGCGATCCTGACAGATGCTGTTGCCGCAGATCGGCGAACTGCGCTCGGGGACCCACAGCTTGATGAACTCAAGGGTCTGCGTCTCGGCTTCAGCCATGCTGACGGTACTTTCCCGCACGCGCTGGGTCAGGCCCGAACCGCCGTGCTGGCGAGTGTTCCACTCATCCATCTTCGCCAACGTCTCGTCGCTCTGATGCACAGCGATCACCGGGCCTTCAGCCAGGGTGTTCAGCTCGCTATCGGTGATGATCGTGGCCATTTCGATAATGACATCGGTATCAGGGTCAAGACCGGTCATTTCCAGATCGATCCAGATCAGGTTCTGCTTGTTCTGCATGTGTCGACTCCTCAGCGTAGGCGCGCAGTTTAGCTCACCCTGCCGTGCTAGACTCCTGCCGATCCATCGTACTGCCTAATTCATCGGTTACATCACATCGGAACACCCATGGCCAAACGCCAACTCAATCGTCGTCAAAACTGGCGCATCGAAAAAATTCAGGGCGAGCGTGCTGCCCGTGCGGCAAAACGCGAGTCCGCTACGCTTGAAACACTCGAGGGTGGCGACCTCGGCCCTGAGCAGACGGGGCTGGTCATCGCTCACTTCGGCGTGCAAGTCGAAGTCGAGGCCCAGGAAGGCGAAGTGACCGGTCAGGTCTTCCGTTGCCACCTGCGCGCCAACCTGCCTGCACTGGTGACCGGTGATCGCGTCGTATGGCGCGCCGGCAATCAGGGCATTGGCGTCATTGTCGCGCAACTGCCCCGCACCACCGAACTGCGCCGCCCGGATTCACGCGGCCAGCTCAAGCCTGTGGCTGCCAACGTCGACCTGATCGTGATCGTCTTCGCGCCGATGCCCGAGCCGCATGCCAACCTGATCGACCGTTATCTGGTGGCCGCCGAGCATGCCGGGATTCGTCCTTTGCTGCTGCTCAACAAGGCAGACCTGATCGACGAACAGAATGCGCCCGCGCTCAACGCCCTGCTGGCGGTCTACCGCACGCTGGGTTATCCGGTGCTGGAAGTGTCCGCGCACCACGGTGACGGCATGCAGAGCCTGCAAAGTCAGCTTGACGGGCACATCAGCGTGTTCGTCGGCCAGTCCGGCGTCGGCAAGTCCTCGCTGGTCAACAGCCTGTTGCCGGAAACCGACACTCGGGTCGGCCCGCTGTCCGAAGTTTCCGGTCAGGGCACGCATACCACGACCACCGCACGCCTGTTCCACTTCCCGCGTGGCGGCGATCTGATCGACTCGCCGGGTATCCGTGAGTTCGGCCTGGGGCACGTCAGTCGTGCTGACGTAGAGGCAGGCTTCATCGAGTTCAACGACCTGATCGGCACCTGCCGCTTTCGTGACTGCAAGCATGACCGCGAACCGGGCTGCGCCCTGCTCAAGGGGCTTGAGGACGGCCGCGTGCAACAGCAGCGCATGAACAGCTATCGCTCGATCATTGCCAGCCTGCCGCAAGACAGTTACTGAGCACCGAANCGGCGTTTTTGTATCGGTTGCCGCTCAGTTCTGGGCTGGCTCGACCCGCAACTTGCCATCGTCAAAGATATTCAGCTTCTGCCGGATCTCGCGCGGCTGGGCGTAGGCCTGCGGGTCTGGCGGCGCCGCTGTCGAAGCCCCCGGAGCAGCGGGCAAGGCCGGTGCCGCCGGAGCTGGTGCGGGTGCTGCCGG
>NZ_LKGW01000078.1:0-269 GCF_001467335.1 Pseudomonas sp. ICMP 10191 | reverse complement strand
CGAACCGCTGACCTCCTGCGTGCAAGGCAGGCGCTCTCCCAGCTGAGCTATGGCCCCGTATTTCTACAGGCGTTTCCCACACAAAATTGGTGGGTCTGGGCAGATTCGAACTGCCGACCTCACCCTTATCAGGGGTGCGCTCTAACCAACTGAGCTACAGACCCAATTTCGAGCTTGTAGCCGCTAGCGTTGAGCTATCAGCTTGGAGCTTAAAGCTGCTTCTAATCGTCTTCTTCAATGAATCAAGCAATTCGTGTGGGTGCTTATGG
>NZ_LKGW01000077.1:0-292 GCF_001467335.1 Pseudomonas sp. ICMP 10191 | reverse complement strand
GAGCGCAAGGAACTGTGGTGGGAAGATCCGGACAGCCCCAGCCATTACGAAGAGAACTACGAGGCCTGCGGCTTTGTCCGGGTCGAACAGCCCCAGCGCGGCGACCTGCTGGTGTTTCAGATCCCGACCGTGGGCAGGCCTTGTCACTTCCCGAACCACGCCGCGATCTACCTCGGGGCCGATGCCAGCCTGCACAGCGAGGACGCGCCGGCACTGGGCGGGTCTGGTCCGTTCATCTATCACCACATGCCCGGTCGCCTGGCTGCCCGTGAGGTCTACGGCTGGTCGATGG
>NZ_LKGW01000076.1:0-293 GCF_001467335.1 Pseudomonas sp. ICMP 10191 | reverse complement strand
GCGCGGTGGCGGGGCGCGTCATCACCGTTGACCGCGACATCGATCTGTCGACCGGTGCCAAGCTGCGTGTGAACCTGCCCAGCGGCAAGACCGAGGCGAGGGTTATCACCTCGCTCACCGGCCGGCGGGTAACTGTGGCTGCCAGCTTCAGTGAAGTGCCAGAAGCCGAATGTGGCTGGATACTTGAATACGATGACCTGAAAACCATGCAGTTTCTGGTGCGCAACATCACGCGCCCGGAATGGCACCAGTACCAGCTCGAGTGCATCCAGCACGAACCGAGCAAGTTTGAC
>NZ_LKGW01000075.1:0-298 GCF_001467335.1 Pseudomonas sp. ICMP 10191 | reverse complement strand
CGTTGCCGCCCTGCATCCTGCCCATCAGTACGGTGCCGAACACGACTTCTTCGCGCCCCGAGACCCGACCAGCTACCTGAGCCCATGCCAGGTGGGCAAGGCTTGCAGCGCTGACCCCCAACTGCCGCGCAATGCTGCGTATACGGCTGCTCAGTTGGCTGTCGAGTAACTGATTCACTTCCTCGATGCCACTGCCATCGCCCTGCACGTCCTGTATGCCGTAAGCCAGAGTCGGTTCGTCGATGTCGCCGAGCATGTCGCGGAAAAACGCTTCGTGTTCAGCCTGGCTGATACCCAG
>NZ_LKGW01000074.1:0-299 GCF_001467335.1 Pseudomonas sp. ICMP 10191 | reverse complement strand
GCGTACTGCCACGCTTTGCGGCCCATGCTGTCGTAGCCGAAGCAACTGGTGAGTTTGCTCTGGGTGCGGTAGACCTCGCGGTGCAGGTCGTCGCGCTCCATGTCGCTGATCAGTTGGCCATCGAGGTTCAGTTGATGCAGGTGACCGCTGCCGTAGTACAGGTGATTCAGGTGCTGGCCGGTGGGAAGGGTCAGTGTGGTCAGGTTGCTGAGCGGATCGTAGTCGTAGGCCAGCGCGCCCTGGGGCGACGATTCCTGTGTCAGGCGGCCCAGAATGTCGTAAGCGAATTCCAGTTTTTC
>NZ_LKGW01000073.1:0-301 GCF_001467335.1 Pseudomonas sp. ICMP 10191 | reverse complement strand
ATCGACCAGCCGTAGACCTCACGGGCAGCCAGGCGACCGGGCATGTGGTGATAGATGAACGGGCCGGAGCCTCCAAGCGCCGGGGCGTCCTCGCTGTGCAGGCTGGCATCGGCGCCGAGGTAGATCGCGGCATGGTTCGGGAAGTAGCAAGGCCTGCCCACTGTCGGGATCTGGAACACCAGCAGGTCGCCGCGTTGGGCCTGCTCAACCCGAACGAAGCCACAGGCCTCGAAGTTCTCTTCGTAATGGCTGGGGCTGTCCGGATCTTCCCACCACAGTTCCTTGCGCTCGAAGTTGGGCA
>NZ_LKGW01000072.1:0-306 GCF_001467335.1 Pseudomonas sp. ICMP 10191 | reverse complement strand
CCCGTAGCAGCTGATGATGCCTACAGAAACCTGATCAACCAGGTCTGTAGGCGTTCGCGCCCAGAATCCCCTTTTTGGTCAGGCCCACTTACATTTTTGTGGCTGGCCAAATGTCTAAATTTCGACGACCTGAACAACTCGACTTACTGCCCTATATTGCGAAATGGATCATGCCACCCAGTGGCGAGAAGCCCATCCCTGGGTGCTCTGGCTCCTGCCAGTTGCTGGCTTTGCCGTGGGACTTGCGTATCACCTGATAGGCAAACCAGTTGATGCCGGAAACAACCTGATCATCGATGAGATCCA
>NZ_LKGW01000071.1:0-307 GCF_001467335.1 Pseudomonas sp. ICMP 10191 | reverse complement strand
TGTTGGCCATGGTCTCGGTTTTGACCAGGCGGTTTTCGCAGTCGTAGGTGAAGGTTTGCCAGCGCACGATGCCGACGACTTTTTCGATCAGGTTGCCCCAGGCGTCGTATTTGTATTCGTGGTTCGCCCATTGTTTTAGGCGGTTGTCTTTGACGTGGTCGAAACGACTGGTGTTGAAGTTCAGGCGATTGGCGGCGGCGTCGTAGCGGAATTCTTCGCCGTCGACTACTCGGCCGGTGTTGCGCGCCAGCAACTGGCCGTTGGCTTCGTATTCGTACTGGGTTTCGCCGCGCAGTTTGTCGAGGGT
>NZ_LKGW01000070.1:0-308 GCF_001467335.1 Pseudomonas sp. ICMP 10191 | reverse complement strand
CGAGGATGAACTATGTCCGCTCACCAGAAGAAACACCCCTTCGATTTTAAAACCCAATACGGCCTTGGCTTCAATCCGCAAGACGATGAGATCGTTGTGGACTTCTTCTGCGGTGGCGGCGGCGCCGGTACTGGGCTGGAAATGGGCCTTGGGCGCACCGTCAGCGTGGCCAAGAATCACAGCCCGGCAGCAATCAGCATGCACACCGTGAATCACCCGGGTGCGAAGCACTTCACGACCGATGTTTTCGACGGCGATCCGGATACCGAATGCGGTGGCAAGGCCGTGGGCTGGTTCCACATGAGCCC
>NZ_LKGW01000069.1:0-313 GCF_001467335.1 Pseudomonas sp. ICMP 10191 | reverse complement strand
GCGTACTGCCACGCTTTGCGGCCCATGCTGTCGTAGCCGAAGCAACTGGTGAGTTTGCTCTGGGTGCGGTAGACNTCAGGTGCTGGCCGGTAGGAAGGGTCAGCGTGGTCAGGTTGCTGAGTGGATCGTAGTCGTAGGCCAGCGCGCCTTGCGGCGTGGTCTCTGTGGTCAGTCGCCCCAGCAGGTCGTAGGCAAATTCCAGTTTCTCGGCGTTGACTCCCAGTTTTCTGCCGGTGTCCGTCGGTTTGCGCTCGATTGACAGCAGTCGGTCGCCGTCGTCGTAGGCGTAGTCCTGACGCGCATCGTCGTTGAG
>NZ_LKGW01000068.1:0-125891 GCF_001467335.1 Pseudomonas sp. ICMP 10191 | reverse complement strand
CCCAGCCGTTCGGACAGCTGGCGAGCGCCTTGCAGCGGCGTTTCGATGGCAACGTCGTAGACGCGGGAGGTGAGGATTTTCTTGACGTACTGTTCAAGCATCGGGGTGGCATCACTGACGAAGCGGGCAAGGTCGGGAAGTCTACTCTGCGCACCGAAAGACGACCATACGAATGACAGGGCTTTGCGGCGCAGTCGCCGCTATAATGCGGGCCTTTTTTGCATCCCCCTCTTCTACCTACATCAGGCACCGTGGAGCCCGCATGACCCAGGATCAACTCAAACAGGCAGTCGCTCAGGCAGCTGTCGACTTCATCCTTCCGAAGCTCGATGACAAAAGCATTGTGGGCGTCGGCACCGGCTCCACAGCCAATTGCTTCATCGACGCACTGGCAAAGCACAAGGCCGCCTTTGACGGCGCCGTCGCCAGCTCGCAAGCCACTGCGGCGCGCCTGAAGGCGCATGGCATTCCGGTCTATGAGCTGAACACGGTCAGCGACCTGGAGTTCTATGTCGACGGAGCCGACGAAAGCGACGAGCACCTGAACCTGATCAAGGGCGGCGGCGCGGCACTGACTCGCGAGAAAATCGTCGCGGCCGTGGCCAAGACCTTCATCTGCATCGCCGACGGCAGCAAGCTGGTGCCGGTGCTGGGCGCGTTCCCGCTGCCGGTCGAAGTCATTCCGATGGCCCGCAGCCACGTTGCGCGACAACTGGTGAAACTGGGCGGCGACCCGGTTTATCGCGAAGGTGTTCTAACCGACAACGGCAATATCATCATTGATGTGCACAACATGAGCATCACCAATCCGGTGGAGCTGGAAGCACAGATCAACGCCATCGTCGGCGTGGTCACCAATGGCCTGTTCGCCGCCCGTCCGGCCGACCTGTTGCTGCTGGGCACCACTGAAGGCGTGAAAACCCTGACGCGCTGATAAAATCGGTCGTGCCCACGCAAGGTGGGCATGACCCTCACAGGCTCAAGGCTTGCGGAACACGTAAAACAGGTTCGGCTCGCTCACCAGATACAGCGTCCCTTCTGCGTCCATAGCCATCCCTTCAGCCTGCGGCACGTCCTTGCTCAGCCCCATCGCCCCTTTTGCCAACGAGCCGCTGCCAATCGGATGACCGCTGGTGTCGAGTTCAAGAATGCGCTTCGACTCATCGGACAACGCCAGCAAATGGCCGCTGGTTTCATCGAATTGCAGGCTGGAGAGGTCACGAACCGACAGTCGGCCGTCGCGCTTGCTGTTGGAGATGACCTGCAGATTGCCGGGAGCCTCGGAGTTGGTCCTGGGAAAGCCGCGCACTTCGATGATCTGCACCGGATCACGCTCGCGGGCGACAAACAGGCGCTTGCCGACCGAATCATAGGCCAGCCCTTCATAGCCCTTGTTGCCACTGGCGGTGATGCCCAGCGTCAATTGTTCTGCCTGGGCAGCGTCCAGACTTTTGGTGTTGTCATCGACGTGAATCTGAATCAGCCGGAGCCGGCGCTCATCGCTGATCACATAAGTGCCCGGGCTGATGTATTCGACAGCCTCGGCATCACCGAACCCGACCAGCGGAATGCGCCGCAGCACACGACCTTCCAGGCTCAGCTCGACCAGTTCGGGGTTCTGGTTGGTCACCGTAAACAGGCTCTTGCGGTCCGGGTCGAAGCTCAGGCCCGAGACATCATCCTGCAGCCCGTCGATCACCTGTGCTTCGGTGACGACGCGGTACTGATCCAGGCCAATGGACTGAAGCGAGTCGGACTGCCAGAACACCTGCCAGTCGAACAGGGCACTTTCAACATAGCGGTATCGCTGATTGGCGATCACGAACACAACGATCAGGGGTACAAGGGCCAGAAGCAGGACTAAAGAGCGAGTAGAGCGACGCATGAAGGGTGACTCGGGCAGATTGAGCGGACGGGATTGATACCATGCCATCCTGAAAGCAAGCTTAATGGCATGGTGCTATATTTTTGCCGATTGTGTATCGGCGACCTGTGTAGTTGCCGTCCTGGCTCAGTGCTTGTGAAGCGCCCGGTGAAACGAATAGAACAGGTTCGGTTCGCTGACCATGTACAGCGTACCGGCCTCATCAAGGGCCACGCCTTCTGCGCGCGGAATTGTGTCCTTCAAACCGTTCATGCCGCCCAGCAGGGTCATGAAGCTTACCTGCTCGCCTTGCTCGTCGACTTCCAGCAACAAGTGCGAATCGGCAGACAGCGCGAGCATGTGGCCGGTGCGCGGGTCGATGCTCAATGACGACAGATTGCGCATGTCCAGCGAGCGACTCGACAGCGGTTGCTTGTCGCCTTTCAGCACGTCACTGCCATCACTTTTCCAAGTGTACAGCGCGGGAGGTCGCTCCTCGCCCAGTATCAGCTGCTGACGCTGTGGGTCCCAGGCGATACCTTCGAAGCCCTTGTTCTGGTTGGCAGACTTGCCCAGTTCGTACTGGGGGAAATCCGCGATGTTCAGGGTGGTGGTGTCGGCGTTCACTTTAACGATGGTCAACTTATGTTGGCGCTCATCAGTGATCGCAATCAGGCCATCGTTCATGACGGCGACACCTTCCGGATTGCTCCAGCCCACCAGCGGGATCTTGCGCAGTACATCGCCCGTGAGCGTCAGCTCCACCAGAAACGCATTTTTGCCCATGACCGCAAACAGCGTTTTGGTGACCGGGTTATAGGACAGGTCCGACGCCTCGTCCTTTTCCATGCCCGGCAGCACCTTTGCGTCGATATCCACATGGTAGTCCGGCAGCCAGATACTGGCGTGACGACCTGCCTTGCTCTCGAACCGCTCCTGAAACCAGAGCAGCGCGCGATCATCCCAATGCATGATGAAGGCCAGCCCATAGCCCAGCAAGGCAACCACTAACAACCACGAGTACCAGCGCATGTTGCGTAAGTAAGCGAAGCGTTTTTTGTTACGAGGCGGCGTTGCGGCAGTACTGGCCATTCATGTGTTCCTGAGCAAATGAGACTTCATGACGACGTGGTGCCCTTGCAGGGACGGCCGGATTATCCAGAACAGGTGTGAAAAAAACGCAAAATCGGCGGAACTATCAGTCACTCCACAGACAAAAGCCACCCGGGAGTGATCCCGCGTGGCTTTGGGTGCAGCTTGAAGATGCTGTCGGATTACCTGACGACGCTCTCGAACGGCGTCTGCCCGACCAGTTCCAGCGCGATCTGGTCGCCGGCTTCGAACGGCCCGACACCGGCAGGCGTGCCGGTCATGATCAGGTCGCCGGCCTGCAGCGAGAAGTTGGCTGCCATGTGCTGGATCATCGGCACGATCGGGTTGAGCATCATGTTGCTGTTGCCGTCTTGAACCACCTTGCCATTGAGGGTCAGGCGGATACCGATGTCCTCCAGGTCAGGGAAGGTCTCGGCGGGCACGAACGGCGGAATCACCGCAGCGCCGTCGAAACACTTGGCCAGCTCCCACGGCAGGCCTTTCTCACGCAGACGCGACTGGACATCACGCAATGTCAGGTCCAGGCCGGGCGCAAAGCCGCTGATCGCGTCCAGCACTTCTTCGCGCGAAGGGTTCTTGCTCAGGGGCTTGCCGATCAACACTACGATCTCGGCTTCGTAATGCACCGAACCGCGGTCTGCCGGAATAGTAAAGCCACCCTCCAGCGCAACCACCGCGCTGCCGGGTTTCATGAACAGCAGCGGCTCGGTAGGCACCGCGTTGCCCAGTTCCTTGGCGTGTTCGGCGTAGTTACGCCCGATGCAGACCACTTTACCCAGCGGGAAGTGAATGTTGGTGCCATCGACATATTTGTGCTGGTAGCTCATGACGTCTCCTGAGGCTGTAAGAGGCAGCCTGCTTATTGTTGCGACGGATCAAATGGTTGCGACGGATCAAACGGCGAAGATTTTGCCGGGATTCATGATCCCGTTGGGATCGAACACCGCTTTCAACGCCTTCATGTATTCGATTTCGACCGGCGAGCGACTGTACGTTAAATAGTCACGTTTGGTCATCCCGACGCCATGCTCGGCCGAAATCGAGCCGTTGTACTTTTCGACGGTCTCGAACACCCACTTGTTGACCCGGGCACATTTGACGAAGAACTCGTCCTTGTCGAGGCCCTCGGGCTTGAGGATGTTCAGGTGCAGGTTGCCGTCGCCAATGTGGCCGTACCAGAGCACTTCGAAGTCTGGGTAGTGTTCGGCAACGATCGCGTCGATTTCAGCCAGAAACTCCGGCACTTTCGAGACAGTGACCGAGATATCGTTTTTGTACGGTGTGAAGTGCGAGATGGTTTCGGAGATGTACTCGCGTAGCTTCCACAGGTTGCGTAATTGCTGTTCGCTCTGGCTCATCACGCCGTCCAGCACCCAACCCTGCTCGACGCAGTGCTCGAAGGTCGCCAGGGCCTGATCGGCCAGGTCGTCGGTGGTCGCTTCGAACTCCAGCAACACATAGAACGGGCATGGCGTGTCGAAAGGCGACGGCACATCACCGCGCGCCATGACCCGGGCGAAGGATTTGTCCGAGAAGAATTCGAAGGCGGTCAGGTCGAGCTTGCCGTGAAAGGCATGCAGCACCGGCATGATCGAGTTGAAGTCCGAGGTGCCCAGCACCATCGCGGTGAGGTTCTTCGGCGCACGGTCGAGGCGCATGGTCGCTTCGACGACAAAGCCCAGCGTACCTTCGGCACCGATGAACAACTGGCGCAAATCGTAGCCGGTGGCGTTCTTGATCAGGTCCTTGTTCAGCTCCAGCAGGTCGCCCTTGCCGGTGACCACCTTGAGGCCGGCGACCCAATTGCGCGTCATGCCGTAGCGAATGACCTTGATACCGCCCGCATTGGTGCCGATATTGCCGCCGATCTGGCTGGAGCCCGAAGAAGCGAAGTCGACCGGATAATAAAGGCCGCTCTCTTCAGCCAGCGCCTGTAATTGCCGGGTGATCACGCCAGGCTGACAGACCGCCGTGCGGTCGGTGAGGTTCAGATCCAGCACCTGGTTCATGTAATCGAACGAGACGACCACTTCACCGTTGGCAGCCACCGCGGCCGCCGAAAGCCCGGTGCGTCCACCCGAAGGCACCAGCGCCACGAGCCGCTCATTGGCCCAGCGTACGATGGCCTGCACCTGTTCGGTGGTCTTGGGGAATACGATGGCCAATGGCGCAGGGGTGAACTGCTTGGTCCAGTCCTTGCCGTAAGTTTCCAGAGAACCGGCATCGGTGAGTACCTTGCCGGGGTCAACCAGGGTCTGCAGCTCATCAATCAAAACGCGATCGGTCATTGAATCAACTCTCGAACGATTCATGGGCATCCTGAGAACGGTTCACGTTCGGGATGAGGTTTCGCGGGGCTCATATGCTAGCATACGCCCCCCGCGAGTCGTGCCCAGAGCCGATCCGGCCACCCCCTGCCAATTTTCTTCGGGACACAGGTTTACGCAGATGAGCAAGACTTCCCTCGACAAGAGCAAGATCAAGTTCCTTCTTCTCGAAGGCGTCCACCAATCCGCTGTCGACGTCCTCAAGGCAGCCGGTTACACCAGCATCGAGTACCACACCAAGTCTCTGCCGGAAGCCGAACTGAAAGAAAAGATCGCCGACGCCCATTTCATCGGTATCCGCTCCCGTACTCAGTTGACCGAAGAGCTGTTCGATTGCGCCAAGAAACTGGTTGCGGTCGGCTGCTTCTGCATCGGTACCAACCAGGTTGATCTGAACGCGGCGCGCGAGCGCGGTATCGCAGTATTCAATGCGCCCTACTCCAATACCCGTTCGGTCGCCGAACTGGTATTGGCCGAAGCCATCCTGCTGCTGCGCGGTATCCCCGAGAAGAACGCTTCCTGCCACCGTGGCGGCTGGATCAAGAGCGCGGCCAACTCCTTCGAGATCCGTGGCAAGAAGCTGGGCATCATCGGTTACGGCTCGATCGGTACGCAGCTGTCGGTGCTGGCCGAAGGTCTGGGCATGCAGGTGTACTTCTACGACACGCTGACCAAACTGCCGCTGGGCAACGCCACTCAGGTGTCGAGCCTGAACGAGCTGCTGGGCATGTCCGATATCGTCACCCTGCACGTTCCGGAAACCTCGGAAACCCAGTGGATGATCGGCGAAAAAGAAATCCGCGCGATGAAGAAGGGCAGCATCCTGATCAACGCCGCGCGTGGCACGGTGGTCGAGCTGGACGCACTGGCTGACGCTATCAAGGACAAGCACCTGATCGGCGCCGCCATCGACGTGTTCCCGGTCGAGCCGCGCTCGAACGACGACATCTTCGAAAGCCCGCTGCGCGGTCTGGACAACGTGATCCTGACGCCGCACATCGGTGGTTCCACAGCCGAAGCGCAGGCCAACATCGGTCTCGAGGTGGCGGAAAAGCTGGTCAAGTACAGCGACAACGGTACGTCGGTGTCCTCGGTCAACTTCCCGGAAGTGGCCCTGCCTGCGCACCCTGGCAAGCACCGCCTGTTGCACATTCACGAAAACATCCCGGGCGTGCTCAGCGAGATCAACAAGGTCTTCGCCGAAAACGGTATCAATATCTCCGGTCAGTTCCTGCAGACCAACGAGAAAGTCGGCTACGTGGTCATCGACGTCGACGCCGAATACTCCGACCTCGCCCAGGCCAAGCTGCAACAGATCAAAGGCACCATCCGCAGCCGCGTGTTGTTCTGATCCGAGCGCCGTGCCCACCCCGTGTGGGCACGATCAGTGTTCTTCCGGGCACCTATCGTTCCTCACGCTCCAGCGTGGGAATGCAGTTCACGACGCTCCGCGTCGCAAGAGGACGCAGAGCGTCCAGAAAGGCATGCGACGCAGAGCGTCGCACGATAGTTGCGATAATCGTTCCTCACGCTCCAGCGTGGGAATGCCGTTCGTGACGCTCTGCGTCACACAAGCACTGACAGCCCTACTTCACATTGATGGTGATCTTCTTCGACTCGACCGAAGGGTTCAGCGGCATGTGGCCTTTGTCGCCCATCAGCAATTGCAGAGTGTGCTGGCCCGGCGGCAGGTTGATTTCGGTTTCGGTCTGGCCCTTGCCGAAGTGGCGGATGTTGTCGCTTACCGGCAGGGGTGCATTCATCGCCGGCTGGTCCTTCACGTCGATCAGCAGGTGATGGTGACCGGTCTCGGGCACATCAACACCCGCAGGCGCGACGCCCATACCCTTGAGGCCGAATTGCACCTTGAACGGTGAGGTGACCGTTTCACCGTCCTTGGGCGAGATGATGTACACCTCGGCGCCTTCAGGGGCTGCGGTGCGGGGTATATCGGCGGCGCTGGCCAGCATGGATGCGCTGAGCAACAGTCCGGCGACCATCGTTCCAGAAAATAAGGATTTCATGATTGCTCCGGCTGCAGTTGACGTAAGTCGACCCTCACACGACGAATCCGTCGGTTCAGGAGTGCTCACGATAGACCGCAGTCAGGCCCAATGGCTCATCGCATTGATGAAACTGTTTTCATGAACGCAGCCGCAGGTCACTGGAACAGCTCGTTGCCCCGGCGTCTGAACCACCCCGTCAGTGACAGACGATCACGACTGGCGGGCATGACTTCATGGGGAATTTCGCCGGACAGAAAGACCACCAGACAGCCGCCCGTAGGCTGAACGTCGTAAGCCACCTCGTCCTTGAGGTACATGCGCAACTGACCGCCGTGCTCGGGCAGCCAGGCGTTGTTGAGGTAGAGCACCGCCGACACCATGCGCCTGTCGTCATCGCGGAATCGGTCCACATGCCTGAGGTAGCGGGCACCCGGCGGATACAGCGCAAAATGGCTTTCGTAATCTTCCAGGCCGAGGAAAAGGCCGCGATTGAGCGCCTGACGCAAACTGTCCATCAGCTCAAGATAGTGGTCGCAGCACTGCACCTGCCCCGGCTCGAGCCACTGAATGCGGTCGCCACGAATACCCTCGCGTATTTCCAGCGCAGTTCCCTTGCCAATCGCGGCAGGCTCAAGCTCGCCTTCGGCTGCACGTTTGCGGCACTCTTGCTCAAGTTCCAGAGTCAGAGCTTCGGGCAGGAAAATATTCTGCTGCGACCAGCCGTTGGCGGCCAGATCGTCGACGATTCGTAACAGCAGTGGGTGGTCAGAGGGTATGCGCATGGCGTGCATAGTATCCATAAGCCCTGAAATCGGACAGAGGCTTATACATGCGGTATCAAACGCATGAGATTTCATTCACCGAAGGCACTCATAACTCGACAAATCCACGCTAACACCGGGAGAATAGCGGCCTGCCGACAGGAGTCCCCAATGCGTCGTTTGTTTGTTTTGCTGTTGATGTTCTGCACCTCACCTGCCTGGGCAGACAGCTACGATCAGTTGTACAAGTCTGCAGGCTGGCCGGAACAGCGCGCGCATTTCAACGATGCCCTCAAGGCTGCCCAACAGCGTTACAGCAACAACCTGCCGCCTGCGGTTTATCAAGCGCTGGTCAACAACAGCAATCAGCGTTTCGCCCCCCAGGCCATGGACCAGCGCGCGTCGAAGCGCCTGCGTGAAAGCCTCAAGGACCCTGCCCCGTCGCTGCAGTTTTTCCAGTCACCGCTGGGCCGCAAGATCGTCAATGCCGAGCTGACCGCCACCCGCGCCGATCAGTTGGCCAAACATGCCCAGGGGCTGCCGCATATCGAAGCAGACGCGACGCGTCAGTTGTTGATCGGCCATCTGGCCCAGGCACTGCCTGCCAGAGAGGCCGGCGCGGAAGTCAGTCTTGCCATCGCAGGCGTTGCCGCCGACAGCCTGAGCCAGATGATCCCCGGCCTGCTGGGCGGAGGACAGGCGCAGGGCATGCTCGAAGGCCAGCGCGAGCGCCTGATGGCGCAGATGAGTGCTGACCTGAACAACACGCTGCTATACGTCTATCGCGACCTGTCGGACCCTGAGCTCGAAGAATTCTCGACCTTCGCCGAGTCGCCGGAAGGCAAAGCCTATTACCAGGCCGCTCTTGCCGCGATTCGTGCCGGTCTGGCGGTCGGACAGAGTGCGTCGAGCCTGAATCCCGGACAGTAAAAACCGTTCAGGCCTTCAAGCGCCTGAGGTCAAAGGAATGGACACCAGCGTATGAAAGACTCATTGGCTTTGCTCGCCACCGGTATCGTAATGGCCTTTTTCTCCTGGCTGTTCTGGAGTTCTCTGGGGAAGGACGCCTTTGCCGTGTTTGGGGCGCTGATGCTCGTCGTACTGGCCCTTGAAAACTATCGCCTGCGCCGACAGGTCAAGGCGCTGCAGGCCGGCAAGGCTGAAAAAGTCTAACGAAGTCGCCCTTTCAGAAAATCAAAGTACCGAGCCCGCAGCTCTGGCGTTTCGTTGGCCAGATGATGCCGGGCATGCCCGAGCATCAGAATCTGCGGTTGGCTGAATTTGTCTTTCAGAATCGCCAGATTGTGCGACCAGTCGACCGTCATGTCCGCCTCACCCTGGATGATCAGCGGGCTGCGCAGGCTGCGCGGCGCGCTTTCGACACGCACGATCCATTGCGCCAGCGCGCCGACCCAGGCCGTGGGCAGTCGCAGCGGCTGTAACGGATCGGCCATCAGAAAAGGCAGGAACGCGGGTGCATTGGAGTTTTCGGTGAAACGGCGGGCAATGCCCTTCACGAACGGTTTGAGCAGGTGATAACTCAGACGCGACCAGCCCCAGGCACGCGGCCTGACCAGCGGTGCCAGCAGGATCACCTCACCCTGCGCGGGCGAGTCTGCCCCCTGATGAAGCAGGTGATCCGTCACGATGGCACCGCCCATGCTTTGTCCGCACAGGTGCCAGGGATGTGGCAGGCCAAGGCCTTCGGCTTCGAGCAGCAGGCGTTGCAACACCAGTTGGTATTCGGCGAAGTCATTGATACAGGCGCGACTGCCGCTCGACAGACCATGCCCCGGCAGGTCGCAGGCGATCACGGCAAAGCCTTGCTCCAGAGCCCACTCGATCACATGCCGGTACAGGCCCATGTGGTCATAGAAGCCGTGAAACAGAAACAGCGTGGCGACCGGATTGTCAGGCAGCCAGACCTGCCCGACCACCTCATAGCCCGCCACATCGAGGCGCCCCAGCCAGCTGCGTATGACGTTTTCGCCACACAGTCCGGCAAGACCGTAGAAGCGCTGATAGGCCAGTCCCTCCATGGAAAGCGGATCAATAACGCTCAGCGGCAGCAGGCTGGCACGCAGGTTATCGGGGTCGAACGTGACGGACATGTGGTTTCCAGATTTCAACAAATGACTCGTAAAGTTGTGTAACGATATTCTTCTGTCTGCCCCGGCATGGCAAGCTAAGCGGCTGTAATCGCAGACATCTGTCATTGAACGTGCACATTGCTGTCTGCACACTGGGCGATGCTCGCGAGCTCACCTGCCCGAATTCGCCCTGAAGCCGTTTCGAACGGGCTCTTGTGTCGGGTTTCATCGAATCAACTGCGTCACAACGATAGTCTTAATTCCCGCCTACGCCATTTACAGAGAAACCGGATGAAACGCAGCCTCTTCATTCTAGCCATCATCTTCGCCCTGCTTGCGGGTGGCGCGGGCTGGTACGTAAATAGCAAACTGCCGGTACGTGACGGCGAGATCGCCATGAGCCGTCTTCAGGCCCCCGTCACCCTGCGCTACGACGAGCGTGGCGTGCCGCACATCCGCGCCGAGAACGAAGCCGACCTTTACCGCGCGCTCGGCTATGCCCATGCTCAGGACCGGCTGTTCCAGATGGAAATGCTGCGTCGCCTGGCACGCGGTGAGCTGGCAGAAGTACTGGGGCCGAATCTGCTCGAGACCGACAAGCTGTTTCGCAGCCTGCGCATTCGTGAACATGCGGATGCGTATGTCGCACACCAGGACAAGAACACCCCCACCTGGAAAGCGCTGGAAGCCTACATCGACGGCATCAACCAGTATCAGGATACCCACGCAAGGCCGATGGAGTTCGACGCGCTGGGCATTCCCAGACGACCGTTCACCACAGAAGACACGGTCAGCATCGCCGGCTATCTGGCTTACAGTTTTGCTGCGGCGTTCAGAACCGAGCCACTGCTGACCTACGTCCGCGACCAGCTCGGCCCGGAGTACTTGAAAGTCTTCGACCTGGACTGGCACCCGGACGGCATGCTCGACTCGAAACCGGCACTGGCCGACGCCGACTGGAAGGGTCTGAATCAACTGGCGCAGTTGAGTCACAAGACGCTTGAAGATGCTGGCCTGCCGCAATTCGAGGGTAGCAACGCCTGGGTGATTTCCGGCAGCCGCACGCAAAGCGGCAAGCCGATTCTCGCGGGCGACCCGCACATCCGCTTCTCGGTGCCTTCGATATGGTACGAAGCGCAGCTATCGGCACCGGGTTTCGAACTGTACGGGCACTTTCCGGCGCTCAACCCGTTCGCGCTGCTGGGCCATAACATGGATTTCGGCTGGAGCCTGACCATGTTTCAGAACGACGACGTGGATCTGATCGCCGAGAAGACCAACCCGGACAACCCGAATCAGGTCTGGTACCACGGGCAATGGGTGGACATGAAACGCACCGAGCAGCAAATCACCGTCAAGGGCCAGGCCCCGGTCACACTGACGCTGCTCGAATCGCCGCACGGACCGATCGTCAACAACGTGATGGGCAAGAACGCCGGCCAGACGCCAATCGCGATGTGGTGGTCGTTTCTGGCATCCGCCAACCCGGTGCTGGACGGTTTCTATGAGACCAACCGCGCCGATACGCTGGACAAGATGCGTAGCGCGGCCGAGAAGATTCAGTCGCCGGGCCTCAATATCGTCTGGGCCAACGCCAAAGGCGATATCGGCTGGTGGGCGGCGGCGCAACTGCCGATCCGTCCGCAGGGCGTCAACCCCAGTTTCATTCTGGACGGCAGCACGGCACAGGCCGATAAGCTCGGCTTTTACCCGTTCAGCGCCAACCCGCACGAAGAAAACCCGGCGCGTGGCTACATCGTGTCGGCCAACTTCCAGCCGCAGTCGCCGACCGGCATGCCGATTCCCGGCTACTACAACCCGGCCGAACGCGGCCAGGCGCTGAACCGGCAACTCAGTGACTCCAGCATCAAATGGGACTTGGCCGCCAGCAAGGCGCTGCAACTGGGCACGCAGACCGACTATGCACCGAGTATTCTCAGGCCATTGATTCCGGTACTGCGCAGCGCTGTCAGCGACCCGGACGAACTGGCACTCGTGGAGCGACTGGCCAGTTGGAAAGGTGATTACCCGGTCAATTCGGTGGGTGCCACGCTGTTCAATCAGTTCCTGTTCGACCTGACTGAAGAGACCTTTCACGACGAACTGGGCGACGCGATGTTTGAAACCCTGCTGTCGACCCGCGTCCTGGACGCTGCGCTGCCGCGCCTGGCCGCCGATGCCGACTCGCCGTGGTGGAACAATCGCAATTCACCCCACGAAGAAAGCCGTGCCAACACCGTCAAGGTGGCCTGGCGCGCCACTGTTTCGCACTTGAGGTCGCTGTACGGCACCAACCCGGATGAATGGGTGTGGGGCAAGGCGCATACCTTGACTCAAGGCCACCCGCTGGGTTCGCAGAAGCCGCTGGACATGATCTTTAACGTCGGCCCGTATGCCGCGCCGGGCACGCATGAGGTGCCGAACAACCTGTCATCGAGCATCCGTCCTGCCCCGTGGCCAGTCGGCTACGGCCCCTCGACCCGCCGCCTGATCGACTTCGCCGACCCGGCGCACAGCCTGGGGATAAATCCGGTGGGACAAAGCGGCGTGCCGTTCGACAAGCACTACTCGGATCAGGCCAAGGCTTTCGTGAACGGCGAGTACCTGCCGCAGCGCTTCAGCGAGAAGGACGTGGCCGAGCATACGGAAGGGGTTTTGCGGCTGGTGCCGGGGGCCTAGCGACACGCTTTGCACCGAGTCCGGAAATGGGGCTTCTCGTGGGAGCGAGCTGTCGGAACCGACAGTGAAACCTTCACGTACGGTACATCAGGCACAACCGGGTTTGACTATCGTGCCAATGCTCTGCGTTGGCATGCCTTTCGTGACGCTCCGCGTCACAAGTCTGCGTAGCACCGCGCTATCAAGATCGGACGCAGAGCGTCCAGAGCTGCGCTCCCACGCTGGAGCGTGGGAGCGATAAACCGAGATAGCTAGTTGCTGCCGGTACCCGGCAGTTCGCGAGCAAGCTCGCTCCCACGCCCTCCGGGCACGATCAGGTTTTCAGGCCGCCGGAGCACGCCTCGGATCGGGCTGCTTCCAGGCATCTGCCGCGCTTTCCTCGATAGCTTGCTGGATCGCACGCTTGCGGTTGTTTTCGGCGCGGCGGGTGAAGAACCAGACCAGAAAGGTTGCCAGTGACACGGCCAGCAGGATCAGGCTCGCCACGGCGTTGATTTCAGGCTTCACGCCCAGACGCACGGCAGAGAACACTTCCATCGGCAAGGTCGTCGAGCCGGGCCCGGAGACGAAGCTGGCGAGCACCAGGTCGTCCAGCGACAGCGCGAAGGACATCATGCCCCCGGCTGCCAGCGATGGCGCGATCATCGGGATGGTGATCAGCAAGAACACCTTCCACGGACGGGCACCCAGGTCCATTGCAGCCTCTTCGATCGACAGGTCCAGCTCACGCAGGCGCGCCGATACCACCACCGCCACATAGGCCGCACAGAACGTCGTGTGCGCGATCCAGATGGTCATGATGCCGCGCTCCTGCGGCCAGCCGATCAATTGCGCCATGGCCACGAAAAGCAGCAACAGCGACAGACCGGTGATCACTTCCGGCATGACCAGGGGAGCTGTAACCAGCCCGCCAAAGAACGTGCGGCCCTTGAAGCGGCTGATGTGGGTCAGCACAAACGCAGCCATCGTTCCCAGCGCCACCGCAGCAACGGCGGTGTAGCAGGCGATTTCCAACGAGCGCATCACCGAGCCCATCAGTTGCGAGTTGTCCAGCAGGCCGACGTACCACTTCACCGACCAGCCGCCCCAGACCGTCACCAGCTGCGAGGCGTTGAACGAGTAGATGACCAGAATCACCATCGGCGCATAGATGAACAGCAAACCCAGAACCAGCATCAGGTTCGAGAATCGAAAGCGGTTCATGCCTTGCCCTCCAGTTCTTTGGCCTGACTGCGGTTGAACAGGATAATGGGCACGATCAGCACCAGCAGCATGATGACCGCCAGCGCCGAAGCCACCGGCCAGTCACGGTTGTTGAAGAATTCCTGCCACAGCACGCGGCCGATCATCAGGGTTTCCGGGCCGCCGAGCAGCTCGGGAATCACGAACTCGCCGACCACCGGAATGAATACCAGCATGCAGCCGGCGATCACTCCGTTCTTGGACAGCGGTACGGTGATTTTCCAGAAACTGTTGAAGGTGCTCGAACCCAGGTCGGACGCGGCTTCCAGCAGGCTGGTGTCGTGCTTCACAAGGTTGGCGTACAGCGGCAGGATCATGAACGGCAGATAGGAATAGACCACGCCGATGTACACCGCCAGGTTGGTGTTGAGGATCTGCAACGGCGCGTCGATCAGCCCAAGCCACATCAGGAATGCATTGAGCAGCCCGTTGTTGCTGAGGATGCCCATCCAGGCGTAGACGCGGATCAGGATCGCCGTCCAGGTCGGCATCATGATCAGCAGCAACAGCACGGTTTGCAGGTCCTTGCGCGCGCTGGCGATGGCATAGGCCATCGGATAGCCGATAAGCAGGCACAGCAAGGTGCTGATGAAGGCCATCTTCAGCGAGCCCAGATAGGCCGAAACGTACAGGTCATCGCCACTGAGCAAGGTGTAGTTGGCGAAGTTGAGGACCATCTGCAGCTTTTCGTCGGCGTAGCTGAAGATTTCGGTGTACGGCGGGATCGCGACGTCGGCCTCGGCGAAGCTGATCTTGAGCACGATCAGAAACGGCAGGGCAAAGAACAGGAACAGCCAGAGAAACGGCACGCCGATGACCATCTGCCGCCCGTTGGGCTTTATGCGCTCGAACGCGCGCTTGATCTTGCGGATTTTCATGAGCGCAGTACCACGCCGCTGTCGTCTTCCCACCACACGTAGACTTCATCGCCCCAGGTAGGCCGTGCGCCCTGACGCTCGGCGTTGGCGACGAACGACTGCACCAGTTTGCCGCCCGGCAGCTCGACGTAGAACACCGAATGACCGCCCAGATAGGCGATGTCGTGGACCTTGCCGCGCGACCAGTTGTATTCGAAGCCTGGCTGCTCGGTGGTGATCAGCAGCTTCTCAGGGCGCAGGGCGTAGGTGATGTGCTTGTCTTCCACCGACGTACTGACGCCGTGGCCGACATAGATATTGCGCTCCAGCTCGGGACTGCGGATCAGCGCGTGTGCCTCCATGTCTTCGATCACGTCACCTTCGAACAGGTTGACGCTGCCGATGAATTCGCAGACCAGACGGCTGGTCGGGGTCTCGTAGATGTCGATCGGGCTGCCGATCTGCGCGATCCAGCCCAGGTGCATGATCGCGATGCGCTCGGCCATGGTCATGGCCTCTTCCTGATCGTGAGTCACCATTACACAAGTCACGCCGACGCGCTCGATGATCTCTACCAGTTCCAGTTGCATCTGCGAACGCAGTTTCTTGTCCAGTGCGCCCATCGGCTCGTCGAGCAGCAAAAGCTTGGGCTTTTTGGCCAGCGAACGGGCCAGGGCCACACGCTGACGCTGACCGCCGGACAGCTGATGCGGCTTGCGCTTGGCGTACTGGGTCATCTGTACCAGCTTGAGCATCTCCGCCACGCGGGCTTCGATTTCCGGCTTGCCCAGCTTGTCCTGCTTCAGGCCGAAGGCGATGTTGTCCGCCACGGTCATGTGCGGGAACAGCGCATAGGACTGGAACATCATGTTGATCGGGCGTTCGTACGGCGGCATGTCGGTGATGTCGACACCGTCGAGGTAGATACGGCCTTCGGTTGGCCGTTCGAACCCGGCCAGCATGCGCAGCAGTGTCGATTTGCCGGAGCCAGAGCCGCCAAGCAGGGCGAAGATCTCGCCCTTGTTGATCTGCAGGGACACATCGTCCACCGCGACCGTCTCGTCGAACTTCTTCGTGACCCGATCGATCCTGACCAGCACCTCTTTGGGTTGCTGACCGCCTTCGATGGCTTTCTTGTAGGCGCCGGAGGCAACTGCCATGGGTGAAACTCCCAACAGGTAGGCAACCCGGCCCATATGGCCGGGTGCTGGATTTTTATTTGCCCGACTTGACCTTGGTCCAGCTGCGGGTCATCAGACGTTGCACCTTGGGTGGCAACTCGCTGTTCACGAACAGGCGGTCCAGCACTTCCTGAGGCGGATAAACCGCTTCATCGGTACGGATGCTCTGTTCCATGAACTCGCCGGAGGCGGGATTGGGGTTGGCGTAACCGACTTCATCGCTGACCTTGGCGATCACCTTGGGGTCGAGCATGTAGTTGATGAAGGCACTGGCTTCCTTGATGTTTTTCGAGTCCGCCGGGATCGCCAGCATGTCGAACCACAGGTTACCGCCCTCTTTCGGGATGCTGTAGGCGATCTTCACGCCCTTGCCCGCTTCTTCAGCCCGGGATTTGGCCTGGAACACATCACCCGAAAAACCTGCGGCGACGCAGATGTCGCCGTTAGCCAGGTCGGTGATGTATTTGGACGAGTGGAAATAGGTCACGTAAGGACGAATCGCCAGCAGCTTGGCTTCGGCCTTCTTGTAATCGGCTTCCTTGGTGCTGTTGGGGTCCAGCCCCATGTAGTTGAGCACCGCAGGCAACATCTCATCGGCGGAGTCGAGAAACGCTACGCCACAGCTGGAGAGCTTCTTGATGTTCTCCGGCTCAAACAGCACGGCCCAGGAGTCGATCTTGTCGACGCCCAACACGGCCTTGACCTTTTCGACGTTGTAACCGATGCCGTTGGTACCCCACAGGTACGGCACGGCGTACTGGTTACCCGGATCGTTCTTCTCCAGACGCTTGAGCAGCGCCGGGTCGAGATTCTTGTAATTGGGCAGCAGCGACTTGTCGAGCTTCTGGAACGCACCGGCCTTGATCTGCTTGCCAAGGAAGTGATTGGACGGCACCACCACGTCATAACCTGTACGTCCGGCGAGCAGCTTGGCTTCCAGGGTTTCGTTGGAGTCGAACACGTCATACATCGGCTTGACGCCGGTAGCGGCTTCGAAGTCCGCCAGGGTGGTCTTGCCGATGTAATCGGACCAGTTATAAATATGCACGGTGGACTCAGCCTGGGCACTGATCGACAGTGTCAGCCCGGCAGCCGCCAGCAAGGCTTTGGAAAGAATAGAAATAGACAAAGAATGAGTCCTTTTAACAGAGGGGCCTGAGCGCCGGAGGGCGTCCGGAAAACCAAACCGGCGCGCAACTTACCGTCTATGAGCCCAACCAGCAAAGGTTTAGGCAATATTCCTGTCTGCTGGCTGCTGCGCGGCCGAGGCTACGCAGCATCCACAGGTTTGATGACAGGCTTATTTACCTGATTTTATCTTGGTCCAGCTGCGGGTCATGATCCGCTGCGTAGCTGCAGGCAGGTCAGCGATTGCATACAGTTTGGCCTGTACGTCGGCAGGTGGATAAACGCCAGGGTCACTGGTGATTTCCTTGTCGACCAGCGCCGTAGCCGCCGCGTTACCGTTCGGGAAGCGTACGGCGTTGGTGATCTCGGCCATGATTTCCGGCTTCATCAGGAAGGTCATGAACTTGTAGGCACCCTCGACGTTTTCGGCATCCTTGGGAATGGCGACCATGTCATAGAAGCTGCCGGCGCCTTCTTTCGGAATGTTGTAGGCAACCTTCACCTTGCCACCGGCTTCGGCAGCGCGGGATTTGGCCTGGTAGATATCACCCGAATAGCCGACTGCGACGCAGATGTTGCCATTGGCCAGGTCCGAGATGTACTTGGACGAGTGGAAATAGCCAATCGATGGACGAATCTTCATGAACAGCGCTTCAGCTTCGGCGAGCTGCTTCTTGTCCTGAGAATCGGTCGGGTAGCCCAGGTAATGCAAGGCAATCGGCAGCATTTCGGTCGGCGAATCGAGGAAGCTGATGCCGCACGACTTCAGCTTGGCAGCGTTCTCCGGCTTGAACAGCAGGTCCCAGGAATTGACCGGCGCATCGGCGCCCAGCGCAGCCTTGACCTTGTCCGGGTTGATGCCGATACCGATCGAACCCCACATGTACGGGAATGCGTGCTTGTTGTCCGGGTCGCTGACCGACACGGCCTTGAGCAGCGATTCGTTGAGGTTCTTCCAGTTCGGCAGCTTGGACTTGTCCAGCTCCTGATAAACGCCGGCCTTGATTTGCTTGGCCAGGAAGTTGTTGGACGGCACGACGATGTCATAGCCGGATTTGCCAGCAAGCAATTTGGCTTCAAGCGTCTCGTTGCTGTCGAAAACGTCGTAGACCACCTTGATGCCCGATTCTTTCTCGAATTTGGCAACGGTGTCCGGCGCGATGTAATCGGACCAGTTATAGACGTGCAGCACTTTGTCATCGGCCTGCGCAGCAGTGGCCACAACGCCCATCAGGGACAGCGCGAGAAGGGTCTTGCCAAATTTTTTCATGCGTAGCTCCAATGTATTTTTATCACTGACCGTCAGTTAGCGGCGTGTAGCCATTAGTCTGGCAACTTCCTGGGCAGGCTTTCAAGCCGAAGCCCCTCAAACAATGCACATTGCGCTTGAATCGACGCTTTTTTTGCGTTTTCAGCCCTGCAACACCGCCAGCGTCAGATCCAGGCATTTGCGCGCCTTCTCGACCAGCTCATCGATTTGCGCAAAACTGATCACCAGCGGTGGCGCAATGATCATGGTATCGCCCACAGCCCGCATGATCAGGCCATTGTCGAAGCAGAAGGTTCGACAGATCATTCCCGCGCCCTTGTCGGTATAGCGCTCGCGGGTGGTCTTGTCCTTCACCAGCTCGATGGCCCCCAGCAAACCGACACCCCGGACTTCGCCCACCAGCGGATGATCGCTCAACTCACGCAAACGCTTTTGCAAATACGGTGCCGTTTCCGACCTGACCCGTTCGACGATCTTTTCTTCGCGCAGGATACGGATGTTCTCCAGCGCCACCGCCGCAGCCACCGGGTGCCCGGAGTAGGTAAAGCCATGATTGAAATCGCCGCCCTCATTGAGCACCGCGACGATTTCATCGCGCACGATCAGGCCGCCCATCGGTACATAACCGGAGGTCAGGCCTTTGGCGATGGTCATCATGTCCGGCTTGAGGCCGTAGAAATCGCTACCGAACCACTCACCGGTACGCCCGAAACCACAAATCACCTCATCGGCGGCGAACAGGATGTCGTAGCGGGAAAGGATTTCCTTGATCTTCGGCCAGTAGGAATCGGGCGGGACGATCACACCGCCAGCGCCCTGGATCGGCTCGGCAATGAACGCACCGACGTTCTCGACGCCCAGTTCGAGAATTTTCTTTTCCAGTTGCTCGGCAGCCCAGATACCGAACTCGTCCGGCGTCATGTCGCCGCCTTCGCCGAACCAGTATGGCTGGGGAATGTGCACCACCCCCGGAATCGGCAGGTCGCCCTGCTCGTGCATGTACGTCATGCCACCCAGGCTGGCACCGGCGACGGTGGAGCCGTGGTAGCCATTGACGCGGCTGATGATGGTTTTCTTGTTCGGCTGGCCTTTCAGCGCCCAGTAATGACGAACCATGCGCAGCATCGTGTCATTGCCTTCAGAGCCAGAACCGGTGAAGAACACATGGTTCATGCCCTGCGGTGCAATCTCGGAAATGGCCTTGGCCAACTCCAGCACGGGCGGGTGGGCGGTCTGAAAAAACAGGTTGTAGTACGGCAGCTCGCGCATTTGTTTGCTGGCTGCGTCGGCCAGTTCTTCGCGGCCATAACCGATGGCCACACACCACAGGCCGGACATGCCATCGAGGATCTTGTGGCCCTCGCTGTCCCACAGATAAACGCCTTCGGCACGGGTGATGATGCGCGGGCCTTTCTCTTTCAATTGTTTGTAGTCGCTGAACGGTGCCAGGTGATGCTCGCTGCTCAGGGCCTGCCATTCGAGGGTTTGCGGGTTGTTGGCACTCATGCAGCACTTCCTTTGATCAGGTCAGTAGGCAGAGCGCAGCGCATCAATCGCAGCGGCGCTCTGCGTGATCAGACGGCGAAAAGCAGGAATTCCCGCTCCCACGAACTGATCACGCGCTTGAAGTTTTCATGCTCGGCGCGCTTGACTGCGACGTAACCGATGATGAATTTCTTGCCCAGGTATTTTTCGATGGTCTTGCTGTTTTCCATACGCTCCAGCGCGTCTTCGATGGTCAACGGCAGACGCAGATTACGCCGCTCGTAACCCCGCCCGACCACCGGTGCGCTCGGGTTGATGCCTTCGACCATGCCGATGAAGCCGCACAGCAGACTGGCGGCGATGGCCAGATAAGGGTTGGCATCGGCACCCGGCAAACGGTTTTCCACGCGACGGTTCTGCGGTACGGCGTCCGGCACACGCAGGCCGACGGTGCGATTCTCTTCGCCCCACTCGACGTTCACTGGCGCCGAAGTGTCGGGCAGAAAGCGCCGGAACGAGTTGACGTTGGGTGCGAACAGCGGCAACAGCTCGGGGATGAACTTCTGCAGACCACCGACGTGGTTCAGAAACAGCTCGCTCATGGTTCCGTCTTCGTTGGAGAAGATATTCTTGCCGGTCTCGATGTCGATGATGCTCTGGTGCAAGTGCATGGCACTGCCTGGCTCGCCGGTCATCGGCTTGGCCATGAAGGTTGCCGCGACGTCGTGCTTGAGGGCGGCTTCGCGCATGGTGCGCTTGAACACCAGAATCTGGTCGGCCAGCGACAGGGCATCACCGTGACGGAAGTTGATTTCCATCTGCGCCGTGCCGTCTTCGTGGATCAGCGTGTCCAGGTCCAGGTTCTGCAGTTCGCACCAGTCATAGACGTCTTCGAACAGCGGATCGAATTCGTTGGCCGCTTCGATCGAGAACGACTGACGCCCGGTTTCCGGTCGCCCGGAGCGCCCGATCGGTGGCTGTAGCGGATAGTCCGGGTCGTCGCTACGCTTGGTCAGGTAGAACTCCATCTCCGGCGCCACGATTGGCTGCCAGCCCTGATCGGCGTAAAGCTTGAGGACCTTCTTCAACACGTTGCGCGGCGACAGCTCGATGGGGTTGCCCTGCTTGTCGTAGGTGTCGTGAATCACCTGCGCAGTGGGCTCGACCGCCCAGGGCACCAGATACACCGCGTTCTGGTCGGGACGGCAGATCATGTCGATGTCAGCCGGGTCCAGCAGCTCGTAGTAGATATCGTCTTCTACGTAGTCGCCGGTCACCGTCTGCAACAGCACGCTTTCAGGCAGGCGCATGCCTTTTTCAGCGATGAACTTGTTGGTCGGCGAGATCTTGCCGCGCGTAATCCCGGTGAGGTCGGACATCATGCATTCGACTTCGGTAATCTTGTGTTCTTTCAACCAATCGGTGAGCTGGTCGAGGTTGGTACTCATAAATACCTCAGGGTTTTATTGTCCTGATCGTGATCAGGCGTTCCAGACGCATCGGCGTCATGATGTACAACTCGTTTCGGCAGACGCCGATTAGGGGTAAGGTGACAGCTGCGGGGCCGGATTTCCAGACGGCAGCGGTCACACTGACGACGCCGTTATAGTGGTAATGTCCAGCGCTGAGAGTAGAGCAGACTGGCTTCGATAGCCGTTCAGGGGTGTCGCACAGTGTGGCAACCCACCACGAGCACCGATATCACAGGCATGATGAGCGCTGTACGGACTTGATAGTCGCGTGTCGACCAGGGAAAGGTGAAGCATAGGACCCCCGCTATTGTTGCTCTACTGGGTTGCGATCGAGCTTAGCCTCGTTCATTTTTTTATACAACAACCCGTTAAAAATAGAAGACAGGCCGCTCTAGCTCGTATTTAACAGCGGTCAGAAACGGAATAAAACGCCCTAAATAGCGGCAAAAAAGGCCATATGGCGCAGTTTTAGGGCAAAAAAAGGCTCTATTGACTTCATCATGGCTTTCGGATTGACTGAGATCCGCAATCATTGATGATTGATATTTTTAACAACAAAGGTGTTGCATCATGTCGGTACCCCCGCGTGCCGTTCAGCTTAACGAAGCGAACGCGTTCCTTAAGGAACATCCTGAGGTTCTGTACGTTGACCTTCTGATTGCAGATATGAATGGTGTGGTGCGTGGCAAACGCATCGAACGCACCAGCCTCCATAAGGTTTACGAGAAGGGCATCAACCTGCCTGCCTCTTTATTTGCTCTGGATATCAATGGCTCCACGGTGGAAAGCACCGGCCTGGGCCTGGACATCGGTGATGCTGACCGAATCTGTTATCCCATCCCTGACACCCTGTGCAACGAGCCATGGCAAAAGCGCCCTACCGCGCAGTTGCTGATGACCATGCACGAACTCGAAGGCGACCCGTTTTTCGCCGACCCGCGTGAAGTATTGCGCCAGGTCGTCGCCAAATTCGACGAAATGGGCCTGACCATCTGCGCAGCGTTCGAGCTGGAGTTCTACCTGATCGATCAGGAGAACGTGAACGGTCGCCCACAACCGCCCCGCTCGCCGATCTCCGGCAAACGCCCGCACTCGACACAGGTCTACCTGATCGACGACCTCGACGAATACGTCGACTGCCTTCAGGACATCCTCGAAGGTGCGAAGGAACAAGGCATTCCTGCCGACGCCATTGTCAAGGAAAGCGCCCCAGCTCAGTTCGAAGTCAACCTGCACCACGTCGCCGACGCGATCAAGGCGTGCGATTACGCCGTATTGCTCAAGCGCCTGATCAAGAACATCGCCTACGATCACGAGATGGACACGACCTTCATGGCCAAGCCCTATCCGGGTCAGGCGGGTAATGGTCTGCACGTTCACATCTCGATCCTGGATCGCGATGGCAAGAACATCTTCACCAGCGAGGATCCCGAGCAGAACGCCGCATTGCGTCATGCAATCGGCGGTGTGCTCGAGACCCTGCCGGCACAAATGGCTTTCCTGTGCCCGAACGTCAACTCGTATCGCCGGTTCGGTGCGCAGTTCTATGTGCCCAACTCGCCGACCTGGGGTCTGGACAACCGTACGGTCGCCGTTCGCGTACCGACCGGCACCGCCGACGCGGTACGTATCGAACACCGCGTTGCCGGTGCCGATGCCAACCCGTATCTGGTGATGGCTTCGGTCCTGGCGGGCGTGCACCACGGCCTGGTCAACAAGGTCGAGCCTGGCGCCCCGGTAGAAGGCAACTCCTACGAGCAGCATGAACAAAGCCTGCCGAACAACCTGCGTGATGCACTGCGCGAGCTGGACGACAACCCGGTGATGGCCAAGTACATCGACCCGAAATACATCGACATCTTCGTGGCCTGTAAGGAGAGCGAGCTGGAAGAGTTCGAACACTCCATCTCCGACCTCGAGTACAACTGGTATCTGCATACGGTCTGATTGAGGCCGAGTAGTACAAGACGCCGCAGGCTTTGAGCCTTGCGGCGTTTTTGTTTGGTGTGCAGCCCCGGACACCTATTCCTCCTCACGCTCCGGCGTGGGAGCGATGATCGTTTGGCGACGACAGCGATTCATCCCGTCAGAATCCCTTACAATGCCCGCAGCCCAACCAAGAGCCACGCCCATGACACGCCCCGCCACGCCTCGCAAACCTCAAGCACGCAGCCAGGCCAGAATCGATTCGATTCTCGACGCCGCGCGCACGCTGCTTGCCGAACAAGGAGTGGCCAGCCTGTCGATTTACAGCGTTGCCGAGCGCGCCGGCATTCCTCCCTCGTCGGTGTACCACTTCTTCGCCAGCGTCCCTGCACTGCTTGAAGCACTGACTGCCGACATCCACGCCGCCTTTCGCGCGTCGCTGCAGGCCCCCATCGATCACGACCAGCTCACCACCTGGCGCGACCTGTCACGCATCGTCGAACTGCGCATGCTGGCCATCTACAACGCCGACGCCGCCGCCCGCCAATTGATCCTTGCCCAGCACGGCCTGACCGAAATCAACCAGGCCGACCGCCAGCACGATATTGAGCTGGGGCACTTGATGCTTGAAGTGTTTGACCGCCACTTCCAGTTGCCCGCACTGCCGGACGATGTAGACGTGTTTGCGCTGGCCATGGAACTGGGGGATCGCGTGTATGCGCGTTCGGTGCAGTTGCATGACGAGATCACACCACGCATGGCTGAGGAAGGGATGCGGGTATTTGATGCTTATCTGGGGTTGTATTTGCCGGTGTTTTTGGTGAAGAGGGCAGATTGAGAATTACGACCGAGTGGATTTATTTGTTCTCTCGGGTTCTGTAGATACTTAGCCTGGTCTCTTTTTTCTCGCTTCAATCCTGGACCTATAATTTATCTTCTCTTGAAAATACTTAATTCTTGCAGCGAAAGCTTCAGTTTCTAGCGTGCCATTAATATAAATAGGACTGTCAGGCTCAGGCTTTTTAATACCGGCAGCTTTAAGTGCAGCATAATATTTTTGGCGTGCACTCCTCACGACAGGATCTCTTCTGGCAAAGCCTATTGGATGCCCTCCTCGTCTTTTACTCGGCCTCGATGAAGCTGCGTTACTGGGTTGAAGAGGTCATGGCAGTTTCTTCAAATAGAGCCAGCTGTCAGCATCCGGCAAAACCGCTACGTCGCTACCTCACATAACTGCTAGGTAAAAAGCAAAAAACCCCGGAGGGTCAGGACCGTCCAGGGTGTTTTTTGCCCATCGTTTACAGCTTGGCGATGGAGACTTCAGTGGACTTCACGAAGGCGATGACTTCGCTGCCGACGACCAGCTCCAGCTCTTTGACCGAGCGGGTGGTGATGACCGAGGTCACGACACCCGATGCAGTCTGTACGTCGATTTCCGACAGTACGTCGCCGTGGACGATTTCCTTGATGGTGCCTTTGAACTGATTGCGAACGTTGATGGCTTTGATAGTCATGGCATGTCTTCCTTTGGGGATCAGGGTTAATTTGCCCAGCGCAATTGCGTAGGCAGTGGCGAAAACGGTTCCGGGTCAGGTGGCGAACCCGGCAGGGCCAGCACACGGTTGAGCACTTCAGCCTCCAGCGCCGCAAGGCGATGCGAACCACGAACACGCGGACGTGGCAGGTCGACCAGCAGATCGAGACCGATCTGCCCCTCTTCGATCAGGATCACCCGGTCGGCAATGGCCACGGCCTCGCTGACGTCGTGGGTTACCAGCAGCACCGTGAAACCATACTGGCGCCACAGCTTTTCGATCAGTTGCTGCATTTCGATCCGGGTCAGGGCATCCAGCGCGCCCAACGGCTCGTCGAGCAACAGCAGACGCGGCTTGTGAATCAGTGCACGAGCCAAGGCAACGCGCTGCTTCTGACCGCCGGACAATGCGGCAGGCCATTCATTGGCGCGCTCGGCGAGGCCGACGGCCTCAAGCGCTTCAAGGGCCTGCGCCCGCCAGTCGCCGCTCAACCCGAGGCCGACGTTGTCGATGATCTTTTTCCAGGGCAGCAAGCGCGCTTCCTGAAACATCAATCGTGTGTCTTCGCGGGCATCGTCCAATGGTGCAGAGCCGGCAAGCAGCTGGCCTTGCGTTGGTTTGTCGAGCCCGGCGAGCAGACGCAACAGTGTGCTTTTGCCACAACCGCTGCGGCCGACGATGGCGACGAACTGACCGGCAGGGATGTGCAGGTCGATGTCCTTGAGCACTTCACGGGCACCGAACGCTTTTTTCAGCTTGCGTACTGCCAGCGGGATGCCACGCAGCAAGTGTGGAGGTTGCTGTTTCAGACTGGTCATGCGGCACCGCCTTTGCTCACTTGATAGGCCGGGTGCCAGCGCAGGCAGACACGTTCCAGGCCTCGCGCCGCCAGATCGGCCAGCTTGCCGAGTACGGCGTACAACACGATGGCCAGCACCACGACGTCGGTTTGCAGAAACTCCCGCGCATTCATCGCCAGGTAGCCAATGCCGGAGCTGGCAGAAATGGTTTCCGCCACGATCAGCGTCAGCCACATGAAGCCCAGCGCAAAGCGCACGCCGACCAGAATCGAAGGCATGGCGCCCGGCAGGATCACATGACGGAACAGGCTGAAACCTGACAGGCCATAGCTGCGGGACATTTCTACCAGTGCCGGATCGATGTTGCGGATGCCGTGGTAGGTGTTCAGGTAAATCGGGAACAGGGTGCCCAGCGCGACCAGGAATATCTTGGCGGTCTCATCAATGCCGAACCACAGAATGACCAGCGGAATCAGCGCCAGGTGCGGCACGTTACGGATCATCTGCACCGAGCTGTCCAGCAGACGCTCGCCCCATTTGCTCAGGCCGGTAATGAAGCCCAGCGCCAGACCGATGCCGCCGCCAATGGCGAATCCGATCCCGGCGCGCCAGCCGCTGATCGCCAGATGCGTCCAGATTTCGCCGCTGGCGACCAGGTTTATGCCCGCTTCGATGACCGCGCTGGGTGCGGGCAGAATGCGTGTGGATAACCAGCCGGCGCTGACCGATAGCTGCCAGACTGCCAACAACAGGACAGGAAGAGCCCAGGGCGCCAGTCGGTGAACGATGCGTTGCGAAGCACTGAGGCTCATGGAGTTGTCTCCTCGAAGGGCCTGACGATCACTGTGCTTGAGCAACAGCAGCAGGGGGTGTCCAGACCACATCAGCAATACTGAGCGGCTTTGGAATCAGCTTGAGCTGGTAGAAGGTGTCAGCGATTTTCTGCTGTGCCGCCACCACCGGCGGGGTCAGGAACTGCGCGCCGTAGCCCTGACGCTTTACCGAGGTCAGGGTGATGTCGGCCGGCAGCCCCAGCAACGGTGCGACCTGTTGGGTCACTTCATCGGGATTGGCCTTGGACCATTCGCCCACCGCACGGACCTCCTCGATCAGGGCCTGAATGACCTTGGGGTTTTTCTGCGCGTATGGCTTGGTGGCGAGATAGAACTGATGGTTGTCGACAATGCCGGTGCCGTCTTTCAAGGTCCGCGCCTGCAATTGCTTTTCAGCTGCGGCCTGGTAAGGGTCCCAGATGACCCAGGCATCCACACTGCCGCGCTCGAAAGCGGCACGCGCATCGGCCGGAGGCAGAAAGACGGTCTGGATATCGGTGTATTTCAGGCCGGCATCTTCCAGTGCCTTGACCAGCAGA
This sequence comes from Pseudomonas sp. ICMP 10191, assembly GCF_001467335.1. Taxonomy (NCBI): domain Bacteria; kingdom Pseudomonadati; phylum Pseudomonadota; class Gammaproteobacteria; order Pseudomonadales; family Pseudomonadaceae; genus Pseudomonas; species Pseudomonas sp. ICMP 10191. Next base: position 98,783 of record NZ_LKGW01000068.1, on the reverse strand, counting down.
TAATGGACGTTCGAGCCTTTATTGAGGACGACTTTCTTGCCCTTCAGGTCTTTGACCGAGGTGATCGGGGAGTCTTTGGGGACCAGGATGGCTTCGCTGGTCGGCGCTGGCGGCTCGTAGGCGACATACAGCAGGTCCGCGCCTGCGGCCTGAGCGAAGACTGGCGGCGTTTCGCCGGTGACGCCGAAGTCGATGGAACCGACATTCAGGCCTTCAAGCAGTTGAGGGCCACCAGGGAACTCGGTCCACTGGACTTTAACGCCCTGCTCGGCCAGACGCTTTTCCAGCGAGCCCTTGACCTTGAGCAGCACCAGCGTGCCGTACTTCTGGTAACCGATGCGCAGATCTTCCGCCTGGGCCTGAGTGACCGCACCAAGAGCGACCGCAGCAGCAAACAGCGCGACAAGGCTTCGACGCAAAATGACAGTGCGCATATGCGCTCCTTTACCTATTTGGGGTGATCCCCTGCTCGACCGGTGAGGGACGAGCAAGGTGGGAATAGGCACGACATTAACAGCCCTTTTTTATATCTATAAATCTTATTTATTCATTTAGTTATTCCATAAATGAATATAAGGGAAGTGCCGTTGCCTGCACGTTGCGGACCTGTGACGCAGAGCGTCACGACCTGCATTCCCAGGCTGGAGCGTGAGGAACGATAATCTCAACTATCGTGCCCATGCTCTGCGTCCGCGGTTGATCCAGCGACGCAGCCAGCGGCAGGGAACAATAAAAAAGGGCCGATAAATCGGCCCGAATAACCCCACGCTTGGTAGATCGAAAATCAGCGGTTTGGCTGTGGTGTCAGGCGCAGATAGGGCGTGACTGCCTTATAGCCCTTGGGAAAGCGTTGCTTGATCTCGGCTTCATCCTTGATCGACGGCACGATCACTACGTCATCACCGTCCACCCAGTTGGCGGGCGTGGCGACCTTGTAGTTGTCGGTCAATTGCAGAGAGTCGATAACGCGCAGAATCTCGTGGAAGTTACGCCCGGTGCTGGCCGGATAGGTGATCGTCAGACGCACCTTCTTGTTCGGATCGATCACGAACAGCGAGCGCACAGTCAGTGTGTCGTTGGCATTGGGATGAATCAGGTCGTACAGGTCGGAGACCTTGCGGTCGGCATCGGCCAGAATCGGGAAATTGACCTGCGTGTTTTGCGTGGTGTTGATGTCGTCGATCCACTTGATGTGCGAATCGACCGGGTCCACCGACAGCGCAATGGCTTTCACGCCGCGCTTGGCGAACTCGTCTTTCAGTTTGGCAGTGAAACCCAGTTCTGTGGTGCACACCGGCGTGAAGTCCGCCGGATGAGAAAACAACACACCCCAGCTGTCGCCGAGCCATTCATGAAATCGGATACGACCCTCGCTGGATTCCTGCTCGAAGTCAGGGGCGATGTCGCCAAGTCGCAGTGTCATGGTGTTGCTCCTTGTCTTTATCAGGTAGGCCTTGGTATAGCACTACTGTGCGCCCTGTCGAGGAAAGTTAAAAAGAATAAATAATGCGCCTTATAGACCTGTCAGGAATATCAAAAAACAGGCAAAAGAAACCCCGCACGGGGCGGGGTCTCTTTGAGCATCAATACACTTACATGAAGTTGTAGGTGTAGTTGAAGATCAGACGGGTTTGATCGGTATTGGTCGAGTTGTTCAGGTCGCCATCCGCACGGTAAGTACCGTGACGCAGGGTGGTGCCAAAACCTTTCATCGGACCGCTCTGGATCACGTAGTCAACGCGCATGTCGGTTTCCCACTCGGAGTATTCTTCTTTACCGGTAGTGCGATCACGAATGTCGTCTGCGTGCAGGTAAGCGATGGCTGCTTTCAGGCCTGGAACACCCACCTTGGCGAAGTCGTACGAGTACTGACCGAACGTGGTGTTTTCACCCGCGCGGTTGAAGCCGTTGATCATCGAGTCAGTGAACAGGTAGAAGCTCGAACCGCCGTTGCCTTCAAGACTCGAAGTGCTGGTGCCGTTCTTGGTGACGTTGCCTTGGTTCAGGAAAACCATGCCGCCGTCATCGCCAATCTGCTGATGGCCAACCATGAACGCATGGCCGCCCAGGGCGTAAGTAAACATGGCGGACCAAGTGGAGTTATCCACTTCGCCAGCGTTCTTGGCATAACCGTTGTTGTTGTTGAAACGGTAGCCGGTTGCTGCGTCGCTGTTTTTGCCGTCAGAGCTGCTGTTGAAATAACGCAGGTCAGTCTTGAAGGACTGGTTGGCGTCGATTTGGTAAACGTGTACCAAACCGAGGAAGTGCTGCTTGTAGAAGTCTTCCAGATTAGCGTAGTAGTACTGCAGGGTCAGGTCTTTGGTGACTTTCCAGTCAGCACCGGCGAAGCGGAACTGATCGGCAGTCTCGGAAGCGCCGGCAATGGACAGGTCAGTCCAGTTGCTCGAAGCACGGCCGATGGATTTGTTCAGCTGACCGGCAGTGAAGGTGACGTTGTCCAGATCCTTGGAAGTCAGGATGCCGCCCTGGAAAGCCTGAGGCAGAAGACGACCATCGTTGCTGACCAGAATTGGCAGGTTAGGTGCCAACGCGTTACCGACTTTCAGCTCGGTTTTCGAGAAGCGTACCTTGCCGTTGGCGCCCAGACGGCTCCATTCGCTGACAGCAGAACCGTCGCTGTCGGTAGGCAGAATGCCGCCGTTCGCTGCAGGAGCGTGGTTGCCACGGCCGCCATCAAGGTGAACACCGACCAATCCCTGGACGTCCAGACCAAAACCGACAGTACCTTGAGTGAAGCCCGACAGGTAGTCGAATTTCAGGCCAGTGGCCGTCTCACGGTTGTTGTGGGTAGTGCCTTCGCGGAAATCGTTGTCAAAATACAGGGTACGAGAACTGACGGACGCTTTACTGTCTTCCAGGAAACCAGCTGCGCTGGCCTGCTGAGCCAATACACCAACGGTGACGGCCAAAGCCAGGGTGGACTTCTTCATTACTACGCTCCTCGTGAATCTAATTTTTTATATCCATGGTGCCGGGCTTGGCCCTGACCCACGGATTAGCGATAGGCGACAGTCCCGATCCGAGATCAATGGATTCTGTTCGCCCTGACTTTTGACTAGACCGCTTTTGTCGATGACAACACGTTGGTGCAATACCCTTATGCGCTGAAGAAACCATCGCTGGAATCTTGAGAACATCCAGTCATATGTCACAACTCGTGTCAGCAAAGACGTCACGGAGTGTATCGACCTAACTACCCATTTCCCAAAACTTATTTTGGTACCGTTCGTCAGATCTATCATTTTCGTGCGCCCGACCGGAAAAATGCACCTTCACCGGTCTCGATCTCCGCCAGTAGAGTACAGATGCAAAACTGGCGAAAGCCTTGTATTACGGGAACTTCGGGGAGATTAGTCAGTTAATGTGACAGTTGTCATCACTTTGACGGCGCACTTCGTTCAAGCACAAAAATTTTTTTTCACTTTGCTTTTTGGGGCCATTTTCAAGCGTTTTTCGGCCTTCCGAGCTGTCCTTCACTGTAGCCCACGTGAACAAAAAGGCAATTCTGGTGTCGGGCGCTGTAACAGCCAGCCGATTGGCCAATGCGCAAACGGCTCATTTATGCATGAGACTGGGACGGTCCATCATCGAGTTCGAATGAATGAGTGCATCAGTATGGTTTTTTGCACCCTCGTGGTGCGCAAATTGAGTGCACTCCTGAAAACCGGAAGGCTGGAACATGTACTACGTTACGAGGGATGAGCGACGCTGCACTACGGCTCCGTTCTATAGCCAAATCACCTTCGGCACTCGAAGAACATGTATAAATATTTATAATTCAAAGAGTTATGCGCCGCACAAATAAAGCATGGCATCACACAGAGAGGACCCGTCTCACACGCGGATGCGTTTTTTCTGAAACGATTTGAAAACTGGCACGCCCCCTGCAATAGGTATTACATCACCAGTTTTGGGGACCTTGGTACAGGCAGGCCGGGGATTCCCCTCTTTTATTCCTCCCGGAGACTGACCTCCAGTCTCCAGCGCCCGTCCACCTTCTCAGTGCGCCAGTCGCCATGAAGTGGACGGGCTGCCAGGAGCGTCAGCACCAACCCCTTCTCTCCCCGTTCCACCTTCCAGCGCGCAACCCTATTGTCGAACCTCAGTTGGCCCGTCCACGGCTGTCCTGACGCATCGACGTTGAGTACCACGGCACCATCCACCGTCGCGCCGCGATACTTCGGTTCTTCGTTGAACCAGAGCGCCAGACCGGCAGGCAATTCTTCGATCTGCTCCAGTTCAACCGGGTCAGGCTGCTGCAGACGGCCGATAATCGTGCCCACGGTAAACCCGACAATCGCCATGGAACCAAGAACACGCGGCCATAGCTTCGGTCTCGGGTCCTCTTCAAGGGTAGAATGCATCCCGTCCTTTCGTTCGGAGCCGTGCATGTTTCACGTCATCCTTTTTCAACCAGAAATTCCGCCGAATACCGGCAATGTCATCAGGCTATGCGCCAACAGTGGCTGCACCCTGCATTTGATCGAACCCTTGGGTTTCGAGCTGGACGACAAGCGCCTGCGCCGTGCCGGGCTCGATTATCACGAGTATGCCACGCTGCAGACACATGCTGACCTGGCAAGCTGCCTGGAGAAAATCGGCAACCCGAGGTTGTTTGCCTTCACCACCAAAGGCTCGCGGCCTTTTCATGATGCGAGCTTTGAGCCAGGCGATGCCTTTCTGTTCGGTCCGGAAAGCCGTGGCCTGCCCGCCGATATTCTTGACTCGCTGAGCAGCGAGCATCGCCTGCGACTGCCCATGCGTGAAGGCTGCCGTAGCTTGAATCTGTCCAACACGGTGGCCGTGGCCGTCTATGAGGCATGGCGTCAGCACGGATTTGCTTAGGCCTAAGTGTGGCATTTGCTTAATCAGACTGATGTTCCGCATCACACAGCGGTTCTGCGATTCAGTGAGATTCAGGCTCGACTCAGGTCACCTTTTCGCCCCTCGGCGACTCACTTTGAGGGACCAAAGTGAGCAAAGTCCTTCGCTCCTGTTTCCGGCCCGACTTCGTCGGGTTCCTTCTCGATAAAAAGCATCCATTTGGCCCAGCCGCCATTCTTGAACAGACACAAAAAAGCGCCCTGAAAGGCGCTTTTTTTTTTGCCGCGGTAACGCTTACTGAACAGTCGGCGTTTCGCCAGCTTCCTGCATGCGTTGCAGTTCTTGCGCGTACAGGGCGTCGAAGTTCACCGGAGCCAGCATCAGCGCAGGGAACGAGCCACGTACGACCAGGTTGTCGATGGCTTCGCGAGCGTAAGGGAACAGGATGTTCGGGCAGAATGCGCCGAGGGTGTGGCTCATTGCGCCGTCGTCCAGGCCCTTGATCAGGAAGATACCGGCCTGTTGCACTTCAACGATGAAGGCAACTTCGTCGCCGTTGTTGACGGTCACGGACAGGGTCAGCACGACTTCGTAGAAATCGCCTTCCAGCTGCTTCTGACGGGTGTTGAGGTCCAGGCTGACGGTCGGCGTCCACTCCTGGCGGAAGATCGCCGGGCTTTTTGGCGCTTCGAACGACAGGTCGCGAACGTAGATACGCTGCAGGGAAAATTGTGGGCCGTTTTCTTCATTGGCAACGGCGTCGTTGTTCGGTTGATCGGTCATCTCGGATCCTTGTCAGATTAGGCTGAAAGATTAAGGGGTATCAGGCCAGCAGCGCATCGAGCTTGCCGGCACGCTCCAGAGCAAACAGGTCATCGCAGCCGCCCACGTGGGTCGAGCCGATCCAGATTTGCGGTACGGAAGTACGACCGGCCTTCTTGGTCATTTCGGCACGCAGCTGCGGCTTGCCGTCGACGCGGATTTCCTCGAAGGCCACGCTCTTGCTCTGCAGAAGCTGTTTGGCACGTATGCAATACGGGCAGTAGTCGCTGGAATAGACGATGACTTGAGCCATGTTCACTTCACCAGAGGAAGGTTATCGCCGCGCCAGCTGGAAATGCCGCCGGACAGCTTGGCCGCCTTGAAGCCGGACTTGAGCAGCTCGCGGGCGGTGGTGCCAGCATGCTGCCCCATTGCATCGACTATGATCAACGTCTTGTCCTTGTATTTCTCCAGTTCGGCGGTACGGGTCAGTAACTTGTCCTGTGGGAAATTCAGGGAGCCGACGATATGCCCTGCGGTGTAATCCTTTTTCGAGCGCACGTCGATGACCACGCCCTGATCGCTGTTGACCAGTGCGGTCAGCTCGCGAGTGCTCAGGCTGGCGCCGCCCTTGCTCATTTCGTAAGCAATCAGCAGTCCCAGCAGAATGACGAAGGCACCGGTGATCAAATAGTGGTTAGTGGCGAATTCAAGCAGGTGAGCAACCATCAGTAGGTTCCAGGGCGTTAAAATGTCGGCCAGTATACACAGCAGCCAAGGTCGGCCAAAGTCCGTACGGCAGTGACGCCGTTTGAACTTGTCCTTAAAATGCCGTTCCCTTGTACTTTGTTCATCTCTTTATCCAATCAGCATCGAGTGGGTTCTATGACTGCCACGCCAAAACCTCTGGTTCTTATCATCCTGGATGGCTTCGGACACAGCGAAAGCCACAAGGGCAATGCCATTCTGGCCGCGAAGATGCCGGTCATGGATCGTCTCTACCAAACCATGCCCAATGGCCTGATTTCCGGGTCGGGCATGGATGTCGGTCTGCCGGACGGGCAGATGGGCAACTCCGAGGTCGGGCACATGAACCTGGGGGCCGGGCGTGTGGTGTATCAGGACTTCACTCGGGTGACCAAAGCGATTCGCGATGGCGAGTTCTTCGAAAACCCGACCATTTGCGCCGCCGTGGATAAAGCCGTCAGCGCCGGCAAGGCCGTGCACATCATGGGCCTGCTGTCCGATGGTGGCGTGCACAGCCACCAGGATCATCTGGTTGCGATGGCTGAACTGGCGGTCAAACGCGGTGCAGAAAAAATCTACCTGCATGCCTTCCTTGATGGCCGCGACACGCCACCGCGCAGCGCGAAGAAATCCCTCGAGCTAATGGACGCAACCTTCGCCCGCCTGGGTAAGGGCCGTACCGCCACGATCGTCGGCCGCTACTTCGCCATGGACCGTGACAACCGCTGGGACCGGGTTTCGTCTGCCTATAACCTGATCGTCGACAGTGCCGCCGAATTCCACGCAGACAGCGCCGTTGCCGGGCTCGAAGCCGCCTACGCACGCGACGAGAACGACGAGTTCGTCAAAGCCACGCGTATTGGCGGAGCCGCCCGCGTGGAAGATGGCGATGCGGTGGTGTTCATGAACTTCCGCGCCGACCGCGCCCGTGAACTGACTCGTGTGTTCGTCGAAGACGATTTCAAGGACTTCGAGCGCGCCCGCCAGCCGAAGGTCAACTATGTGATGCTGACCCAATACGCGGCCAGCATTCTTGCGCCGTCCGCTTTTGCTGCAGGCAGCCTGAAAAACGTGCTGGGCGAGTACCTGGCGGCCAACGGCAAGACCCAGCTGCGTATCGCCGAAACCGAGAAATACGCCCACGTCACGTTCTTCTTCTCCGGCGGCCGTGAAGAACCGTTCCCGGGTGAAGAGCGCATTCTGATCCCGTCGCCGAAAGTCACCACCTACGACCTGCAGCCTGAGATGAGCGCACCGGAAGTGACCGACAAAATTGTCGATGCCATCGAACATCAGCGTTATGACGTGATCGTCGTCAACTACGCCAACGGCGACATGGTTGGCCACAGCGGGATCATGGAAGCCGCGATCAAGGCTGTGGAATGCCTGGACGTATGCGTCGGGCGCATTACCGAGGCGCTGGAGAAAGTCGGTGGTGAAGCGCTTATTACCGCTGACCACGGCAACGTCGAGCAAATGACTGACGACCACACCGGCCAGGCGCACACCGCGCACACCTCCGAGCCGGTACCGTTCGTTTATGTGGGCAAACGTCAGCTGAAAGTTCGCCAAGGCGGCGTTCTGGCCGATGTCGCGCCGACCATGCTGCATCTGCTGGGCATGGAGAAACCGCAGGAAATGACCGGTCACTCGATTCTTGTGAACGAGTAACCCGGTCAAAACCGGCCTTTAGCCATCAGGCAAGGCCGGTTTTTTATGTTTCAGGCCTCAAAGCAGTGGTTGCGAGGCGTTTTTTTTGCAGCGCATGGCGGGCATACTAGGCCTGACATTTTTTCTCACAATTCCTCGGTATCGCCCACCCACATGCTTCGCGCCTTGATTGCCCTTGCTCTGATCTGCCTGCTCAATCCGGCGTTTGCCGAAGACGAGCGTGTGCAAACCCAAAAACAGATAGATGCTGCGCGTCAGGATGTGGCGGAGCTGCAAAAAGTCCTGGGCAAGCTTCAGGAAGAACGTGCAGGCGTCCAGAAGGACCTGCGCACCACTGAAACCGAAATGGGCAAGTTGGAAAAGCAGGTCGAGGTCCTGCAAAAGGAACTAAAAAAGACGGAAACCGAGCTGCAAAAGCTCGACAGTGAAAAAAAGAAACTGAACAGCGCCCGTGTTGAACAGCAACGCCTGATTGCCATCCAGGCCCGCGCCGCCTACCAGAGTGGCCGCCAGGAGTACCTCAAGCTGCTGCTCAACCAGCAACACCCCGAGAAGTTCGCCCGAACCCTCACGTATTACGATTACCTGAGCCAGGCGCGCTTGGAGCAGTTACGCAATTTCAATGAAACCCTGCGCCAGCTGGCCAATGTCGAAAAAGACATCGACCTGCAACAGGCCCAACTGCTGGTACAGAAAAGCAACCTGGACAGCCAGAGCGAAGAGCTGGCCAAGGTTCGCCAGGAACGTCAACAGGCGCTGGCCAAGTTGAATCAGGACTACAAGGCCCGCGATCAGAAACTGCAGGCCCGTCAGCAGGATCAGGCCGACCTGGCCAAAGTCCTCAAGACCATCGAAGAAACCCTGGCTCGCCAGGCACGTGAAGCCGAAGAAGCTCGCCAGAAGGCGCTGGTTGCAGCCCGCGAGGCGGAAGAAAAGCGTCAGCGCGAAGCTGAAGCCGTCGCCCGCAATAACAGCAGCAACAGCAGCAGTAAAAGCGATGATGAACCGGCACCGCGTCGCCCGGTCAAAGCCCCCGGCGCAGTCGTTTCCAGTGCCGGAGTTTCCTACGGCGGACCTTTTGCAGAGGCCAGGGGAAAACTTCCATGGCCTATCGATGGTCGACTGCTTGCGCGTTTCGGTGAAGCCCGCGGCGATGACGAACGGACCAAATGGGACGGCGTCATGATCAGCGCCGCAGCCGGAAGCCAGGTACGTGCCGTGCATGGCGGACGAGTGGTGTTCGCCGACTGGTTGCGCGGTGCCGGGCTTCTGGTCATTCTCGACCATGGCAACGGTTATCTGACCCTTTACGGGCACAACCAGAGCCTGCTCAAGTCGGCAGGTGACATTGTAAAAGCCGGTGAAGCGATTTCCACGGTCGGCAATAGTGGCGGTCAGGACACGGCAGCGTTGTACTTTGCTATTCGTCAGCAGGGTCGCCCCAGCGATCCGGCCCAATGGTGCCGCACTCAAGGATAAGTCGGCGTCAATATCTGTAGGAGTTCGTTAGACATGCTGCATTTGTCCCGCCTCACCTCGCTGGCCCTGGCAATTGCCATCGTTATCGGCGCGCCGCTGGCGCAAGCTGCCGAAAAGACCGCGCCAGCCACGCCTGCAGCAGTCTCGCCCGCCAAAACCAATACCACCGCAAAGCCACCGCTGCCGCTCGACGAGTTGCGCACCTTTGCCGAGGTCATGGACCGGGTCAAGGCGGCCTACGTGGAGCCGGTCGACGACAAGACCCTGCTGGAGAACGCCATCAAGGGCATGCTCAGCAATCTTGATCCGCACTCCGCCTATCTTGGCCCGGAAGATTTCCAGGAGCTGCAGGAAAGCACCAGCGGCGAGTTCGGTGGGCTGGGCATCGAAGTCGGCGTCGAGGACGGTTTCGTCAAGGTGGTTTCGCCCATCGACGACACACCGGCTTCCAAGGCTGGCATCGAGGCAGGCGACCTGATCGTGAAGATCAACGGTACGCCGACCCAGGGCCAGAACATGCAGGAAGCGGTCGACAAGATGCGCGGCAAGATCGGTGAAAAGATCACCCTGACGCTGGTCCGCGATGGCGGTACGCCGTTTGACGTGACCCTGGCGCGGGCGACCATTCAGGTCAAGAGCGTCAAGGCGCAGATGCTGGAAAATGGCTACGGCTATATCCGCATCACCCAGTTCCAGGTCAAGACTGGTGACGAAGTCGGCAAGGCACTGGCCAAATTCCGCAAGGACAACGGCAAGAAGATGAGCGGCCTGATTCTCGACCTGCGCAACAACCCGGGCGGCGTGCTGCAATCGGCGGTGCAGGTGGCGGATCACTTCCTCACCAAGGGCCTGATCGTCTACACCAAAGGCCGCATCGCCAACTCCGAATTGCGCTTCTCGGCAGACCCGGCAGACGCCAGCGAAGGCGTGCCTCTGGTAGTACTGATCAACGGCGGCAGCGCCTCGGCATCGGAAATCGTTGCCGGCGCCCTGCAAGACCAGAAACGCGGCATCCTGATGGGCACTGACACCTTCGGCAAAGGCTCGGTGCAGACCGTTCTGCCGCTGAACAACGATCGCGCCCTGAAGATCACCACCGCGTTGTACTACACGCCGAACGGCCGCTCGATCCAGGCCCAGGGCATCAACCCGGACATCGTGGTACGTCGGGCCAAGGTCACCAGCGAAGCAGACGGCGAGAACTACAAGGAAGCCGACCTGCTGGGTCACCTCGGCAATGGCAATGGCGGCGCGGACAAACCGACCGTCAAGGGTGGCGCAGCCGCCAAGGCGCGTCCGCAGGATGACGACTTCCAGCTCAGCCAGGCGCTCAGCCTGCTGAAGGGGCTGAGTATCACCCGCGGCAATTGACGGATGCGCTTTCTCGCTCTGTTGCTGCTGACCCTCTCGATCACTGGCGCTGCCCATGCAGCGCCGGCAGAGAGCAGCGGCAAACCGCCCAAGGCCTACCTGAGCCTGATCATCGACGACCTGGGCCAGAATCCGCAGCGCGACAGCCGCACACTGGCGCTTCCCGGCCCGGTTACTCTGGCGATCATGCCCGACACCCCGCACGCCACCGAGTTTGCCCGCCAGGCCCATCGCGCAGGCAAAACGGTCATGCTGCACATGCCCATGGACCCCGCGACCGGCCCTTACGCCTGGCACCCCGAACTGCCACTGCCTGAGCTGGAAAGCCGTCTCAATGCTGCCCTGCTGAAGGTGCCGTATGCAGCCGGTATCAACAACCACATGGGCAGCCGGATGACCGCCGAGCCGGTCGCCATGACCTGGCTGATGGCCGAGCTACAGCGTCGTCACCTGTTTTTCGTCGACAGCCGCACCAGCGCGAAAACCGTGGCCGCCGCCGAAGCGCAGCGTATCGGGCTGGCCAGCGTCTCGCGTGACGTATTCCTGGACGACGAACGCACCGCAGAAGCCATCACCCGCCAATTGCAGACCGCGATAAAAATCGCCCGCAAATATGGCTCGGCCGTGGTTATCGGCCACCCCTACCCTGTCACGCTGGATGTACTGGAGCGCGAACTGCCCAACCTCAAGGCTCAGGGCGTCGAATGGATCGACCTGCGCAGCATGATCGGCGAACGCGGCAATCAGGCGAGTGCGGCGCATGGCAAGAATGGGATTTATCGCTGATCGCACCTCTTCCACGTCAGCACTTTCCATACGCCAGGTCCGGCAAATCTGCTTTCCGTGTCCACCAGCGTCTTAGCCTTGATGAACGTGTCAATTCCGACTTAAAGGAAGGTGCCTCAATGACGGAGGCCAAGACACATTTATCATGGATTGATGATGAAACCGACCATGATGACGGGGGCGAAGGGCTGATGACTCTCGCACCTTCGATAGCCCTGCTCAACGCCGACGGCTCGCGCGACCACTGGAACGGCGTCGGCCGTATCAACAGCAGGTCAGGGTCAAACTGCACGGCAACGCTGATCAATAGCCGAAGCGTCGACAGCCCGCCTGACGCGCCCGCAGCAGGCTGAGCGGTTACTGATAGCGCGCCTTGACGGCATCGACCCAGCCTTCAGCGCGCATCTGATCGAGGGCCTTTTGCAGGCGTCTGACGACCTCGTCAGGCGTGCTCTTGTTGACCGCCAGGTAAAGTTCGGCGCTGTTGAACCGCAGCGCTGTCTTGAAGCCGGTGACGCCTTCCAGCTTCGCCAGATAGCGACCAACCGGATCGCCTACCGCCCACAGGTCGATCTGGCCGTTGGCGAGTTTTTTCACGTTGTCGCGGTCACGCAACATCAGGATCGGGTTCAAGCCCATGGTTCTAAGGCGCTCGCCAATGGCATCGCCCTTGTAGGCCCCGATGCGGTAATCCCTGGCCTGCTCCAGCGACGTCAAGGTGATCGGGCTGTCGCCGCGCGCCAACATGATCCAGTCGTAGGAACCTACCGGGCCGACCCATTTGAAGAGGTTTTCACGTTCGGGCAGGCGGGTGGTGGAAAACACGCCGTAACCGGGCTTTTCCAGGGCCAGTTTGTAGACTCGGTCCCACGGAAAGCGCAGCGTCATGCTGTAGCCGATATTGGCGCGCTTGAACATCTCGCGCACGACTTCGGCGGCGATACCGTCAATGTTGTTTTCCTGGGCGAAATTCTTGCCGTCGACCGCCATGTTGAACGGCGGGAAGTTCTCGGTCAGCAACACCATGGAATAAGGCGTCGACTCGCTGGCCCGGACACCTTCACTCGACAAGACACCGACCCCGATCAGTGCAAGCAATAGGCGTTTGAACATGTTCCGGCACTCGATCGTGAACGACGCATGCAGAGTGCCGTGAACCCGGCGCACTGTCTAGCGCGCTGTCCGGCGATGTCGCTTACAGGCAATATTCGAATGCCACAGGGCTGAAACAAAGCGAGCGCCGGCTGTTTCAAACCCTTGGCCTGAAACAAGCGGCGCCCGCTTTCATGCGCCGTGACTCAGCGCACGACAATCCCGCGGCTGGCCATGTAGGCCTTGGCTTCAGGGACCGTGTATTCGCCAAAGTGGAAGATACTCGCCGCCAGCACAGCGCTGGCGTGGCCCTCGATGACACCGGCAGCCAGGTGCTCGAGGTTGCCGACGCCACCCGAAGCAATCACGGGAATACCCAGCGCATCGCTGATAGCGCGCGTGACGCCCAGGTCGAAGCCGTTTTTCATGCCGTCCTGGTCCATGCTGGTCAGCAGGATCTCGCCAGCGCCCAGGTCTTCCATCTTTTTCGCCCAGAGCACCGCGTCCAGCCCGGTGGGTTTGCGCCCGCCGTGGGTGAAGATTTCCCAGCGCGGGGTTTCGCCCGGACCGGAGACCTTCTTGGCGTCGATAGCGACCACGATGCACTGCGACCCGAAACGCGCGGCGGCCTCACCGACGAACTCGGGGTTGAACACCGCGGCCGTGTTGATCGAGACCTTGTCGGCACCGGCGTTGAGCAGGTTGCGGATGTCCTGCACGGTGCGCACGCCGCCACCAACGGTCAGCGGGATGAACACCTGACTGGCCATGCGCTCGACGGTATGCAGCGTAGTGTCGCGGCCATCGACGCTGGCGGTGATGTCGAGGAAGGTGATTTCGTCGGCACCCTGCTCATCGTAACGACGAGCGATTTCCACCGGATCGCCTGCGTCCCGGATGTTCTCGAACTTGACGCCCTTGACCACTCGACCGTTGTCGACGTCCAGGCAAGGGATGATGCGTTTGGCTAGGGCCACAGGGTCAATCTCCAGCTGTTCAGCGTTGTTCGCGGTCGCAGAGCGCCTGAGCTTCGGCCACATCCAGCGTGCCTTCGTAAATCGCACGGCCGGTGATCGCGCCGATGATGCCCGGAGCCTTCGCATTCAGCAGCGCCTGGATGTCGCCCAGGTTATGGATACCACCCGAGGCGATCACCGGGATCCGCGTGGCAGCCGCCAATGCCGCGGTGAACGGGATGTTGCAGCCCTGCATCATGCCGTCTTTGGCGATGTCGGTGTAAACAATGGCCGACACGCCATCGGCTTCGAAACGCTTGGCCAGATCAATGACCTGCACCGAGCTGACTTCAGCCCAGCCGTCGGTGGCGACGAAACCGTCCTTGGCATCCAGACCGACAATCACCTTGCCGGGGAACGCACGGCAGGCTTCGGCCACGAACTCGGGCTCTTTGACGGCCTTGGTGCCGATGATGACGTAGCTCACGCCCGCCTTGACGTAATGCTCGATGGTTTCCAGCGAACGGATGCCACCACCGATCTGGATCGGCAGGTTCGGGTAGCGTCGGGCGATGGCCGTGACCACATCACCATTGACCGGCTGACCTTCGAACGCACCGTTCAGATCGACCAGATGCAGACGGCGGCAACCACCCTCGACCCACTTGGCGGCCATGGCCACCGGGTCATCGGAGAACACCGTGGAATCTTCCATCCGGCCCTGACGCAGACGGACGCAGGCGCCGTCCTTGAGATCGATAGCGGGGATAATCAGCATGCTTTTTCCTTGGTCAAAAAGAGCGGCAAGCTGCAACGATGCGCACTCACCCATTCTTGCTGCTTGATGCGTGCAGCTGCTTTCTAGCTAATTTTTTTCGAGTGCCCACAAGTCACTTTCGATGCTCTCGAAGCGCTCCTTGAGCTGCTGCTGAACATCGAAAATGGCGCGATTGTAGTAGTGCGGGGCAATCTCGCGCGTGAACAGCTCGAGGACTTCAGCCACTTCGAACGAGCCCAGATCCAGCTCGAAGCGCTCTGCGAACAGGCGCTTGAGCTTGTCGATCGCCTGTTGCTCGTGCTCGGGCGAGAGGGTCAGAATCGGTGGCTTGCCCTTGGCTTTGCTCATGCGTTTACCAGCGACCATCCCAGGCGGCGAAGTTCTGCAGCAACTGCAGGCCGTGGGTGTGGCTCTTTTCAGGGTGGAATTGCACCGCAAAACGCGAACCGTCGGCCAGGGCAGCGGCGAAATCGAGGCCGTAGTGACCACGTCCGACCACCTGACGCTGATTGGCGGCATCGATATAGAAACTGTGCACGAAGTAGAAACGCGCCTGATCAGGAATGTCATGCCACAGCGGGTGATCCACCGCCTGAGCGACCTGGTTCCAGCCCATGTGCGGTACTTTCAGGTGCTCGCCCTCTTCGTGCAGGTCCTTGCCGAAAAACTTTACCTGGCCGGGAAACATGCCGATGCAGTCCACACCGCCGTTCTCCTCGCTGCTGTCGAGCAACGCCTGCATACCGACGCAGATCCCCAGAAACGGACGGTCCTGGCTGACTTCCCTGACCAGCGAATCAAAGCCCAGACGGCGAATCTCGGCCATGCAGTCGCGAATCGCGCCCACACCCGGAAAAACGATGCGGTCGGCTTCGCGAATCACCTTGGCGTCACTGGTAATCAGCACACGGCCTGCGCCCACATGCTCCAGCGCCTTGGCGACAGAGTGCAGGTTGCCCATGCCGTAATCGATGACCGCAACTGTCTGCATCAGAGCACACCCTTGGTCGATGGCATCTGTCCGGCCATACGCTCATCCAGCTCGACCGCCATGCGCAGCGCACGACCGAAAGCCTTGAACACGGTCTCGATCTGGTGGTGAGTGTTGGTGCCACGCAGGTTGTCGATGTGCAGCGTCACGTTCGCGTGGTTAACGAAGCCCTGGAAGAACTCCTGAAACAGGTCCACGTCGAAGCCGCCTACAGTGGCGCGGGTGTACGGCACATGCATCTGCAGGCCCGGACGCCCGGAGAAATCGATGACCACGCGCGACAGCGCTTCGTCGAGCGGCACGTAGGCGTGGCCGTAACGACGAATGCCCTTCTTGTCGCCGATCGCCTGGCTGAACGCCTGGCCCACGGTGATGCCGACGTCTTCCACCGTGTGGTGGTCGTCGATTGCCAGGTCACCCTTGCATTCGATGTCCAGATCGATCAGCCCGTGCCGGGCGATCTGGTCGAGCATGTGCTCAAGAAAAGGCACGCCGATATCGAATCGGGCCTTTCCGGTACCATCCAGGTTGATCGAGGCTTTGATCTGGGTTTCCAGAGTATTGCGCTCGACGTACGCCTTACGTTCGGCCATCACCAGCTCCGCAAAATCATTGGGCGAAAAAAAGGCGAGCATTATAGGCCCAGAAGCGCCCGCCATGAAGCAAACAGACGACCAGCAGGGTATTTAACGGGCGAAGAGGCTCGCGATTGCGTTACATACCTTGTCGATATTCCCTTCATTCAAACCGGCCATGCATACCCGACCACTGCGCAGCATGTAAATGCCGTGAACATCTTTCAGTTCATCGACTTGCTGCGGGGTCAGACCGGTGTAGCTGAACATCCCGTTCTGCCTGAGGATAAAGCTGAAATCGTGGCCGGAGACCTTCTGCGCCAGCACCTCGACCAGACGCGTGCGCATGTCGATGATACGCAGGCGCATGGCCTCGACTTCGCCCAGCCACTGCTCGCGCAAGTGCGGTGTGTTGAGCACTTTCGACACCAGAAACGCGCCATGTGCAGGCGGGCTGGAGTAGTTGCGGCGCACGGTCGCCTTGAGCTGGCCGAATACGTTGGCAGAGGAGGCCGCGTCTTCACAGACCACCGACAGCCCGCCTACCCGCTCGCCATACAGCGAGAAGATTTTCGAGAACGAGTTACTGACCAGCGTTGTGATACCTGCGTTGGCCATCGCCCGGATGGCATAGGCGTCTTCGTCCATGCCTTTGCCGAAACCCTGATAGGCGATGTCCAGGAACGCAATGAGCTGACGATCCTTGATCACTTCGATCAGGCGGTCCCATTGCGCCACCGTCAGATCGGCACCGGTCGGGTTATGGCAGCACGGGTGCAGCAGGAGGATGCTCTGCGCCGGCAGCCCCTGCACCGTGTCGAGCATGGCCTCGAACCTCACGCCACCCGTCTGGGCATCGAAGTACGGGTACGCGTTGACCTTGAAGCCCGCTCCGCCGAACAGCGCGTTATGGTTTTCCCAGGTCGGGTCGCTGACCCAGACCTGCGAGTCCGGAAACGCATACTTGAGGAAATCGGCACCTATCTTGAGTGCCCCCGAGCCGCCCACGGTTTGAATGGTGGCCACACGGCCTGCCTGAACCAGCGGGTGATCGGCACCGAACAACAGGGTTTGCACCGCCTGCCGATACGCCGCCAGGCCTTCCATCGGCAGGTACACGGACGCTGCCTGCTCGCCTTCGGCCAGTTGCTGTTGCGCCGTTGCTACACAGGCCAATTGCGGAATGCGACCCTGTGCGTCGTAATACAGACCGATGCTCAGATTGACCTTGTCCGCACGCGAGTCCTTGCCAAAGGTCTCCATCAGCGAAAGGATCGGATCACCGGCGTATGACTCCACGTGGGCTAGCATGCAAACAACTCCTTCGGGCAATAAAATCAGGGCTGACTAATGTAGCAGCGTATGCACCGGAACGGGCAGTGCATCGAGTACATAGGGTCAACTGAATATGACTATCGCGACGAATAAAATCCGGACGCGATGATCAAAAGCGCAGTGCACCAAAAACCCAGGCAAAAAAAAGCGCCTGCACCGAGGTGCAAGCGCTTTTCTGTTACCGGCAGGCTTTTAGTGGAACAGCACTGCGGTTTTTTGCAGGGTAATCCAGACGCCCCACGCCAGCGGGATGCCTACGGCCAGCCAGGCGGCGATGACCAGCGGCTTGCTACCTGCGGATGCTTTCCACTCCAGCGAAGTCGTGGCGTTGGCACCCTTGTCGTGACCGATGGCTTGTTCAGCCGCCAGCTCGGCGTCGGTCATGAAGTACTTGTCGGCAACCGGACGAATCAGCAGGTTGCAGATAAAGCCCAGCACCAGCAGACCCGAGAGGATGTACAAGGTGATGTCATAGGCATCGGCACGTGCAACACCGTGGGCGAGTTGGTACTCACGCAGGTAGTTGACCAATACCGGGCCGAGCACACCGGCCGCAGCCCAGGCAGTCAGCAGACGACCGTGAATCGCACCGACCATCTGCGTACCGAACAGGTCAGCCAGATAAGCCGGAACTGTCGCAAAACCGCCACCGTACATCGACAGCACGATGCAGAACGTGGCCACGAACAGCGCGATGCTACCCATATGGCTCAGGGTCGGAACCGACGCATAAAGCAGGAAGCCCAGTGCGAAGAATACGAAGTAGGTTGCCTTGCGACCGATGAAGTCCGAGCACGAAGCCCAGAAGAAACGACCGCCGATGTTGAACAGACTCAACAGCCCCGTGAAGCCGGCTGCGATCGCAGCAATGGCTTTCAGCTGGTCGGCATTGAGCTGGCTGAAGGTCAGGTCGACGCCCAGCAGTTTGCCAGCGAAGACTTCCTGCAGCAGCGGCGAAGCCATGCCCAGGATGCCGATACCGGCCGATACGTTCAGGCACAGCACCAGCCAGACCAGACGGAACTGCGGTGTCTTCCAGGCCACGCTGACGTGCACGTGACGGTTGGTGATCATCGAGTTCTTGGCCTTGGCAGCCGGAGCGGTCCAGCCCTCAGGCTTCCAGCCGGTTGGCGGAACGCGGTAGCCCAGTGCACCGCCGATCATGAAGATGAAGTAAATCACCGCCATCACCACGAAGCTCTGCCATACGCCCACGCTTTCAGCCGAAGCGAAGTGACCCATCAGAGCCGTAGCCAGCGGTGCACCCACCATCGCGCCGCCGCCAAAGCCCATGATCGCCATGCCGGTCGCCATGCCGCGCTTGTCCGGGAACCACTTGATCAGGGTCGACACCGGGGAGATATAGCCCAACCCCAGACCGATACCGCCGATCACGCCCGAGCCCAGCCACATCAGCCAGATCTGGTGCGTATAAATGCCCAGTGCAGAAATCAGCAAGCCACCACACCAGCAAAGTGCCGAAACCACACCCGCCTTGCGTGGACCTGCGTGCTCCAGCCAGCCACCCCAAATGGCAGCCGAGCAACCCAGGAAGATGAAAAACAGCGTGTAGATCCAGCCCAGCATGGAGATCTGCCAGTCACAGGTCGACGCGAACATCTGCGCGAAAAAACCCATGTCCGGTGTGCAAGCGACAGGTGCCGTAACACCGATAGCCTTCGACAGCGGCAACCAGAATACCGAGAAGCCGTAAGCCATACCGATACAAAGATGGATGGCCAGTGCTGCAGGTGGAACAAGCCAACGGTTGAAACCTGGCTTGGCGATAATGCGCTCTTTGGACAAGAACGCAGGTTGAACGGCTGCGCCGCCCAAGGCTGTGCTTGTGCTCATTATAATTACCCCAATGTGTGAAGCTCGCAGATGGTCCGCTGGTCCGCCACAGACTCAGTGCCGAGCGGCCATGTCTGTTTTATCGGCAGGTTATCCGGATACGTGACAAAAAGACGCACCTTAGCCAGCAAAAACGGAGACTATCACTGTCTGATGGCAAATAAGCATCTCGCTACATGCTTTTTATTATCTATTTTCACACGTTAATCCACGTGCTCTATCGAGCCATAGATGCAACCAATTAAGCATTATCGAAAAGCTGCTTTGGACTTAGTTGGGCGCACTTGTGTGGCTGTTCGGCCGGTGCGCGAAGATTCGGAAGATATATCGAGACGAGGCGACGCACATTTTTCATCTGCTCTCAGGCGTAGTGGCGCACGGTGCCAGCGTCTTGAACCGTAGGCCGGACAGCAATAACGGTATCCGCAGCCCGACAGGCTCGTCAGAGCGGTATACTCGTGGGCTATTTTTGAACATCGACACAAGGACTCGCCCATGAAAGCGTTCGGCAAAATCCTGGGGCTGTTTATTCTCGGGTTGTTGCTGATCATCGTGGCTCTCGGCTTCGCCCTGACCCACCTGTTTGATCCCAACGACTATAAAGACGAGATTCGCCAGCTGGCACGCGACAAGGCCAACGTCGAGCTGACGCTCAACGGCGATATCGGCTGGAGCCTGTTTCCCTGGCTCGGCCTGGAATTGCACGACGCCCATGTCGCCACCCTGACCGCTCCCGATCAGCCGTTCGCCGATGTGCAGATGCTCGGCCTGTCCGTACGCGTGCTGCCATTGCTTCGTCGCCAGGTACAGATGAGCGACATTCGCGTCGAAGGCCTGAACCTGACCCTGCATCGCGATGAAAACGGTCATGGCAACTGGGAAGACATCGGCAAGCCTGCCGTGGCAAGCACTGAAACATCTGGCGAGACAACACCTGCCCCGGCTCCGGACGCGCCCAAAACGGATCGCCCTTCCCAGCCGATCCGCCTGGATATCGACAGCCTGACCGTCAACAACGCCCGCGTGGATTACAGCGATGCCCGAAAAGGCAGGACCTTCATGGCCGAGAGCATTCAGCTGAGTACCGGGCCGATTCGTGAAGCGTCCGATATCCCGATCAAACTGACGGCCTTTCTAAGCACCAACCAGCCCGTCGTGCGCGCCAAGACCGAGCTGGTCGGCGAGCTGCGCATGGACCGCGTGCTCAAGCGTTATCAATTCGAAGACATGCGCCTGTCCGGTGAAGTCGCCGGCGAGCCGCTGCAAGGCAAGACCGTCACCTTCTCGGCGCAGGGCCAGTTGCTCGTGGACCTGGCCGCCAACATCGCTGAATGGAACAGCCTCAAAGTCTCGGCCAACCAGTTGCGTGCACTCGGCGAACTGCGTGCCCGCGATCTGGACAAAACGCCACAGATCAGCGGCGGCCTGTCCATCGCTCAGCTCGATCTGCGCGCGTTCTTCGAGAACATCGGTCAGCCGTTGCCAGCCATGTCCGAGGGTGCGCTGAGCAAGGTTGAAATGGTCACGCGCCTGGCGGGTACGCCTACCAGCCTTGCGCTGGACAACCTCAACCTGAAAGTCGACGACAGCACCTTCACGGGTCGCATCGCCGTGGACGACTTCGCCAAACAGGCGCTGCGTGTCCAGCTCAAGGGCGATACCTTCGACGCCGACCGCTATCGTCCGGCTGAGAGCGAAGAAAGCAAAGGTGCCAAGGCCGCGCGCAAATCCGAGGTTCAGTCCGGTGAAGCCGCCGCTGCTGCGGGTGATTCACCGCTGCCCGAACAACCGACCAAGGCCGCCTGGAGCACTGCCAGGCTGCTGCCGCTGGAGCGCTTGCGTACGCTGGATGTCGAGGCTGACCTGAGCTTCGGCAAACTGACCCTGAACAAACTGCCCATCGACAACGCAGCGTTCAAGACCCAGGCCAACGGTGGCCTTATCAAGGTCGATACGCTGAGTGGCGACCTGTACAACGGCAACTTCGAGGTCAAGGGCAATCTGGACGCGCGTCCGGACACGCCTGTAGCCACGGTGCAGACGCACATTGCCAAAGTACCGGTCGAACGCATTCTGGAAAGCCAGGGCCAGACGCCGCCAGTGCGTGGCCTGCTGAACCTCGACAGCAACCTGACCGGCACAGGCAACAGCGAAAAAGCCCTGATCGACAGCCTGAACGGCACCGCCAGCTTTGCGCTCAATAACGGCGTACTGGTCAATGCCAACCTGGAGCAGCAGCTGTGCAAGGGTATTTCGATCCTCAACCGCAAGACGCTTAGCGGCGAACCGCGCGCCAAGGACACCCCTTTCCAGCAGCTCAACGGCAATCTGGTGGTACGCAACGGCGTGGCCAGCAATCCGGACCTCAAGGTTCGTACGCCGGGCATGGCCGTCAACGGTAACGGCGACGTCGACCTGCGCGTACTGGGCATGAATTACCGCGTCGGCATCATCGTCGAAGGCGACAAGAGCGACATGCCGGACCCGGCCTGCGAGATCAATCCGCGCTTTGTCGGCATCGAGTGGCCGGTGCAGTGCCGCGGCCCGCTGGAACTGGGCGCCAAGGCTTGCCGTCTGGACAAGGAAGGTGTCGGCCAGATCGCTGCGAAACTGGCGGGCGACCGGATCAGCGAGAAGCTCGAGGACAAGCTGAACGACAAACTCGGTGACAAGGTCAGCCCCGAGCTCAAGGACGCCCTCAAGGGACTGTTCAAGCGCTAGGGCAACGTGAACTGCTCAGGAGCGCCCTCGCGGCGCTCCGCTGGCACGACCGTTCATATCACCACTCATATCCAGACGAGAGCCCTCCAGGCCATGCAACCCGAACAATTCTCCAGCGCCGTGCTGGACTGGTACGACCGTCATGGCCGACATGACCTGCCCTGGCAACAAGACATCACGCCGTACCGGGTCTGGGTGTCGGAAATCATGCTGCAGCAGACCCAGGTCAGCACCGTTCTGAATTACTTCGACCGCTTCATGGAGGCCCTGCCGACCGTGCAGGCGCTGGCCGACGCGCCCGAGGACGAAGTGCTGCACCTGTGGACCGGGCTGGGTTACTACACCCGCGCCCGCAACCTGCAGAAAACGGCAAAAATCGTGGTCGCCGACCATGGCGGCGAGTTTCCCCGCGATGTCGAAAAGCTCATTCTGCTGCCCGGCATCGGCCTGTCCACCGCTGGCGCGATTGCCAGCCTGAGCATGGGCATTCGCGCGCCGATCCTCGATGGCAACGTCAAACGCGTGCTGGCGCGCTTCACCGCGCAAGAGGGCTACCCTGGCGAACCCAAGGTGGCCAAGCAGCTGTGGGCCACCGCTGAACGCTTCACGCCGCACCGCCGGGTCAACAACTACACCCAGGCGATGATGGACCTGGGGGCCACGCTCTGCACCCGCAGCAAACCGAGCTGCCTGCTCTGCCCGCTGGAGCGCAGTTGTGAGGCGCACATGCTGGGCCTGGAAACGCGCTACCCGATCCCCAAGCCGCGCAAGACCGTGCCGCAGAAACGCACGCTCATGCCGATGCTCGCCAACGAAGACGGCGCGATCCTGCTTTATCGTCGCCCTTCCAGCGGCTTGTGGGGCGGCCTGTGGAGCCTGCCGGAACTGGATGACTTCGATGACCTTCAGCACCTGGCCACCCAACACGCGCTGCAACTGGGCGAGCACCATGAACTGCCGGGGCTGATCCACACTTTCAGCCACTTCCAGTTGAGCATCGAACCCTGGCTGGTCAAGGTCCAGGAGTCCACCGATCACGTGGCCGAGGCTGACTGGCTCTGGTATAACCTCGCCACCCCGCCACGCCTGGGCCTTGCCGCCCCGGTGAAAAAGCTGCTCAAACGCGCAGCCGACGTATTGAACGCAGGAGAGTCGTCATGACCCGCACCGTAATGTGCCGCAAATACAAAGAAGAACTGCCCGGCCTGGAACGCGCCCCGTATCCGGGCGCCAAGGGCGAGGACATCTTCAACCACGTCTCGCAGAAAGCCTGGGCCGACTGGCAGAAACACCAGACCCTGCTGATCAACGAGCGTCGCCTGAACATGATGAACGCCGAAGACCGTAAATTCCTCCAGACCGAGATGGACAAGTTTCTCTCCGGCGAAGAATACGCCCAGGCCGAAGGCTACGTTCCCCCCGAAAAATAAAGCGTTTCACGCAGTGAAGGTCGTAAGCGTCGGTAATAATTCAAATTTTTTAAAAAACACGCTTGACGACCTCCTGAAAAACACGTCTAATGCGCCCCGTTGCCCAGATAGCTCAGTCGGTAGAGCAGGGGATTGAAAATCCCCGTGTCGGCGGTTCGATTCCGTCTCTGGGCACCACCTTTCGTTTTCAGGTGATGCCAAGCACACCTGAAAGCACACAAGAAGCCCGCCTCGTGCGGGCTTTTTGTTGTCTGGTTTTTTTGAATGACAGACGTGTCTGCACCCTGCGCGCGCAGAAGAGACCAATAGAATCAGACTACTGCACGTGTCGCCTCTTCCTACGCCGCACGTCGGCCGCCATCCGGCTTATTCGCTTGCCCGCATTTCGCGGCGCGTGACAAGGTAGCCAAGCCTCGGCAAACCAAAACCCGCTAATTCCAAAGGCTCCAAGCGCGACGCCTCAAGCGGAAAATAATCATTATTTACGACGCAAGGACGACACCCTACTATGGTGTCACCTATAAGGATTATAGGCAGCATGAAAAACAGGCAGCCCTTGTGGAGCAAGCAGCAACTTGAGGATCTTGTTCATGTCCTGGCAAGAGACTCCTCCAAAGTCGTTTTTCGCGAGCATTGCCTGGAGCGCCTCTATGAGCGCGGCATAACCGCCACGGAGGCCCTGAGATGCCTGCGTCGAGGAGCAATCATCCGAGGGCCTACGTACAGCGAGAAGCATGGCAACTTCGAGTTCCGGATGAGCGAGCTCGCGCCGAGAGATGTTGTCTGCATGGTAGTAGCCGTCAATCCAAGTCCTGAGCCTGACGAGCTTTTCGCAATTACGGTGTGGGAGGTATGAAAATGTACAAATATAAAGGCAGTGGACTGGACGGCATCTTCTTGAAAAATGGTTATACGATCCTCGAAACGCCATACGGCGAAGGTGTGAAGATCGAAGATATCGACGGACTTCATCGAGCGATAGCTGTGGATATCATTGGCCAGAAAACGCCAATGACCGGGCGTCAGTTTCGCTTTTTGAGAAAGGAGCAGGATCTCATTCAGGAGGAGGCTGCAGCCATTTTCCGGGTCGATGTGCAGACCATCGCCAACTGGGAAAAGCGCGAATCTCAAGAAATACCGGGACCAGCTGACGTTGCCATGAGGGCTTTTTACGCTGCCTATATCCACGCCAATTTTGGTCCGATCATCTTCGAACGAAATGCACAACCCCACGAAGGAGCCGCGTTCGAATTGGACGGAACACAGTGGAAAGAGTCCGAGCTGAAAGTCGCTTGACTCACAGGGTGATTAGTCTGACGGCATGTAAAGGTGCCGTTCAAGGCAACACTTCAGAAGATCACAACAGCCTTCTGCTACTCATACCCGCCATCCAGAGCCCTGCCACCCCCATCCCATTGAACTAATTTTCCCCGCCCACCCTCGAAGCCATACATTTGCTTCCACAAGGAAAATTCCGTGCTCAAGTTAACCGTCTCCGCCCTCATCCTCGCCGCCACTCTGGGTCTGGCTGCCTGCGACAGCAAATCCGAACAGAAGGCACAGGACGCTCAGGCGCATCAGGAGAAATCCCAGGAGAAGATGGAGTCTGCTCAGGACAAAGTGAACGAAGCGGCCAAAGAGAACACCGAAGCGGCCAAGGATAAAGCCGAGTCCAAGGAAGCGGCTGCCGAAGAGTCGAAGACCTTCGTGCCGACCTCCGAAGTGACCAACACCATTCAGCCTGAAAAAAAGTAAAACAGTGAAAACTCTTCACAAAGTTTTCACAGCGGCCGCGTCATTGTAGAGCTGCTCCCAAGTGTGAATCCTTAAGCCCGCTCCCCCATCGCGGGCTTTTCTTTGTCCGGAATTTGGCGAGCAGACCCTCTGCGCGCCAGCCCCGCACTCATTGCCGCATGCTTTTGTCGACAAATCAGCTCCGCGCGTTTCTCTGGCGCCAAAAAATACTTGATTTATTTTTTCAATTGTTGCAATGCGCATTCATGCTGCAGCCTTTCGAGTCGATAGCCTCATCACAGTAGGTCCGCAAACACACCGAGGGGCACGTTATGTTCGGAAATAAGAACAAAGCTGAGCTGACGGCCATGAAGGCCCAGGTAGATGGACTCAACGGACTGACAAGCGCGCTGGAAAAGTCGATGGCGGTGGTCGAGCTGAGCCTCGATGGCAAGATCCTACGGGCCAACGATAACTTCCTCGCGGCGATGGGCTATCGCGCCGAAGAGCTGGCAAGCAAGACGCATCGCGACTTCTGCGAACCGGAGATGCTCCGCAGCCGCGAGTATGCTGACCTCTGGGCATCCCTGAAGGCCGGGAAATTTATCTCCGGCACCTTCAAACGCGTTGGCAAGAACGGTCACAGCGTCTGGCTTGAAGCCAGCTACAACCCGGTCGTTGACGCGCAGGGCAACGTCGTCAAGGTGGTCAAGTACGCCTTGGATGTCACCGCACGCGTGATGCTGGAGAACGAAACCAACAGCAAGCTGGCAGCGGTAGACCGCGCGATGGCTATCTGCGAATTCGAGCCCAACGGCAATGTGATTACGGCCAATAACAACTTCCTGAACGTCATGGGCTATGCGCTGAACGAGATTAAGGGTAAACACCACCGAACCTTCTGCGAGCCGGCACTGGTCAACAGCCCGGAGTACGCCGAGTTCTGGCGCAAGCTGAACCACGGCGAGTTCATCGGCGACCAGTTCAAACGCATCGGCAAACAGGGTCGGGTTGTCTGGCTGGAAGCGACGTACAACCCGGTTTTTGATGTCGACGGCAAACTCTACAAAATCGTCAAGTTCGCCAGCGACATCACCCACCGCGTTGAAAAACAGGAAGCGGACGCACACGGTGCATCGCGCGCTTACCATATCTCGGCAGAAACCGAGAAAGTGGCTGAACAGGGAACCTTGGTCATTCAAGACACGGCGCGGGAGATGCGCCAAATCTCCGAAAACATCGGTGCATCGGCAAAGCTGGTGAGTCAGCTGGGTGATCGCTCCGAGCAGATCACCGCCATCGTCAACACCATTCGCGGCATTGCCGATCAGACCAACCTGTTGGCGCTCAACGCAGCCATCGAGGCGGCTCGGGCGGGTGACCAGGGCCGCGGGTTTGCCGTGGTGGCCGACGAAGTCAGGCAACTGGCGGGACGTACCAGCGGCTCGACCACCGAGATTGCCGAAATGATTGGCAAGATCCTCGCCGAAACACGCGAAGCCGTGGCAAGCATGGGCGCGACTCAGGAAGGAGCCATTCGCGGTGTGATACTGGCAGACCAGGCCGGGCAGGTCATCGTGCAGATCCGCGATGGCGCAAGCGATGCGGTCGAAGCCGTCAGCATGTTCGCCAACCGCATGGATGAAGCCGAAGCGTTCGCAAAGCCGGGCAAACGGTGACGCGTCGGTAACACCCCGCACATCAAAAACCCGCGCGCTGCGGGTTTTTTATCGCCCACCAATTACCGCACAAACCTTGGTTATCGGGCTCGTCTGCGCTTCAATAGCGGCCATTGCACCTCACGCCAGCCAAAGGACCGCTCATGGCCTCGCCAGACAAGCAGCAAAAACGTGCCAAGCGCGCAAAGATCAAGGCCAAGCAGAACCGCTCGGGCAAGGCTGCAACCAGCCTGGTTCATCCGGTGTTTGCCTCGGCACTGGTCAACCAGCCGTTCGATGACGTCGAACTCGACCTCAATACCTTCGACTTCAGCGACATTGTCGAGAACGGTTTTGACCCGGCTGACTACGACGACCTGTTCACGGCCATGAAGCAAGCGGAGGCCATCAGCCAGCTCGCGCTGTGCGTCGTCTTCCTGCAATACCCGGTGCTGGCACTGGTGATTTCCGAAGAGGACGAGGACCCGGCCACGGACTTTATGATGGGCCTGCTTATCGTGTACCGCGCGATGTACCACGATGAGGACGAAGACAGTGCAATCGAGTGGATCGAAAGCCCTGCCTTCCAGAAGGATTACACGCTGGCGTCCGACCTGCTGATGAAGAGAGACACCAGAGCCGCACGCTGATGCAAGCTCGTGCCAATGCGCGGCATTGGCACGAGCGTCATCCGCCCAAGGGCGCGATCAACCCAGCGCAGCAGCGCCCACGCGACCGGCCTTGCGGCGACGCGATACGATCAGGCCAGCGCCGATCACCAACAGGCTGAGTACGCCGGTGGCGATGATTTCGAGGCGATGCTCTTCCTGCAGCAGCATGATGGTCAGCACCGCGACGATGAACGCGATCACAGCCCAGGTCAGCCATGGGAACAGCCACATCTTGAAGTCGATGGCCTCGCCTGCAGCAATGCGCTTCTGGCGCATACGCAGCTGCGACACTGCGATCACCAGATACACCAGCAGTGCGATGGCACCGGAGCTGGCGAGCAGGAAATCGAATACGGCCGCAGGCGCGATGTAGTTGGCGAACACGGTCAGGAAAGCCGCCGCAGTCGACATGAGCACCGCCCAGTGAGGCGTACCGCCCTTGCTGGTGCGCTTCGACACGGCAGGTGCATCGCCGCGCTTGCCCAGCGAGAACAGCATGCGCGAAGCGGTGTACAGGGCCGAGTTCAGGCAGCTGGTCACAGCAACCAATACCACCAGGTCAACAATCAACTTGGCGTTCGGAATGCCCATTGCATCGAGCACGGTCTGATAAGAACCCACCTCGGCCAGGCGCGGGTCGTTCCACGGCACCAGCGACACCACGATGAAGATCGAAACCAGATAGAACAGGAAGATCCGCCAGATCACCGAGTTGGTGGCCTTGGTGATCTGCTTGCCAGGGTTCTTGGACTCGGCCGCTGCGATGGTCACGATCTCGGTGCCCATGAACGAGAACATGGTGGTCAGCATCGCTGCCAGTACTGCGCCCATACCGTTGGGCAGGAAGCCGCCGGTGTCGAACAGATGGCTGACACCGCTGACGTTGCTGGTGGGCAGCAGACCGAAGATCGCCGCAACACCCAGCACCACGAACGCGATGATCGCCACGACCTTGATCAGCGCGAACCAGAACTCGAATTCACCGTAGTTCTTCACGCTGAACAGGTTGGTCGCCGTCAACACCAGCGTGATGACCAGCGTGAACATCCAGATCGCGATGTTGGGGAACCAGGCGTGCAGGATGGTTGCAGCAGCGTTGGCCTCCAGTGGAATCACCAGCACCCAGAACCACCAGTACAACCAGCCGATAGTGAAACCGGCCCAGTGACCGATAGCGCGGTCGGCATAGGTTGAAAACGAACCGGTGTCAGGCGAGGCAACGGCCATTTCGGCCAGCATGCGCATCACCAGCACCACCAGCGTACCCGCAGCGGCATACGCCAGCAGCACGGCAGGGCCGGCTTCGGCAATCGCGTGGCCGGAGCCGACGAACAAACCGGCGCCAATCACGCCAGCAATCGACAGCATCGTAATGTGTCGAGGTTTCAGCCCTTGTTCGAGCTCGGAAGAGTTAGCGGTACTGCTCATAAAACCACCTGTGCAAGACGAGCGAGGCACACCGGAGCGTTACGTAAAAAGAAACCTACGGTGCCGTTCTTTATATTTTACGCAAGAATTGCGCCAAAATATTTCGAAAACGACGTCGCTTAGAGAATACGAGGCCTGTGGCTTGACCCGTGAAGCATGCAAGACGATGGCTTTTCTTAGCTGTCTGTAGGATTTGTTACCAAACGCCTCAGATTCGTCTATATGCACGCACCAAAAATGCCCCAAACCTTCTTCCAAGCGCAAACATGGTGCAGAAATCAGACCGCCGCTCAGCAAATGCTACTTCCAACACCAGGCCAAAGCTGGCAACATCGCGCCTTTTTCGCGCACGCCCCTGTTTTACAGGGCATCATGCTTACCTTCTTGCCGCCGTCCGCTGCCCGGATGAGACAACCCGTCGAGCGCCTCTACGCTGGACGCCAGACGTCGATGGTTGTCCTTTTAACGCTGTGCTAGCTTGGCGTTCGCTGGCAGCCAGCGCGCATACTTCAATGAGGACCCCACATGGCCGAGGCCACGCCCGCCCTGGAAATCCGCAACCTGCACAAGCGCTACGATCAGCTTGAGGTGCTCAAAGGCATCTCGCTGACGGCTCGCGACGGCGACGTCATATCGATCCTCGGCTCCTCCGGTTCCGGCAAGTCCACGTTGCTGCGCTGCATCAACCTGCTGGAAAACCCGCATCAGGGCCAGATTCTGGTGGCCGGCGAAGAATTGAAGCTCAAGGCCGCGCGCAACGGCGACCTGATTGCCGCCGATAACCGGCAGATCAATCGCTTGCGCAGCCAGATCGGCTTCGTGTTCCAGAATTTCAACCTGTGGCCGCACATGAGCGTGCTCGATAACATCATCGAAGCCCCGCGTCGCGTGCTCGGTCAGAGCAAGGCCGAGGCCATTGCGGTGGCTGAAGAATTGCTGGCCAAGGTCGGTATCGCCGACAAGCGCCATGCCTACCCCGCGCAACTTTCCGGCGGACAGCAGCAACGCGCCGCCATTGCGCGTACGCTGGCCATGCAACCAAAGGTTATCCTGTTCGACGAGCCGACCTCGGCCCTCGACCCGGAGATGGTTCAGGAAGTACTCGGCGTCATCCGCGCACTGGCTGAAGAAGGCCGGACCATGCTGCTGGTGACCCACGAAATGAATTTTGCACGTCAGGTATCAAGTGAAGTGGTGTTTTTGCATCAGGGAATGGTCGAAGAACAGGGCACACCGCAGCAAGTGTTCGAAAACCCGCTGTCGGCAAGGTGCAAACAATTCATGTCGAGTCACCGCTAACGGAGCAACACCCATGCAGTCGTACAAAAAGATCTTGCTGATCGCAGCGGCCACCCTTGCCTTCAGCGGCAGTGCCTTTGCTGAAACAATGAAAATGGGCATCGAAGGTGCCTACCCGCCGTTCAACAACAAGGACGCGAGTGGCCAGGTGGTGGGCTTCGACTATGAAATCGGCCAGGCCCTGTGCGCCAGGATGAAGGTCGAGTGCGAAGCGGTGACGTCAGACTGGGACGGCATCATCCCGGCGTTGATGGCCAACAAGTTCGACTTCCTGATCTCGTCGCTGTCGATCACCGAAGAACGCAAGCAGGTGGTCGATTTCACCAACCCGTATTACTCGAACAAGCTGCAATTCATCGCGCCGAAAACCTCCTCGATCGACGTATCTAGCACTGAAAAAGCCAAAGAAAGCCTTGCCGGCAAGTCAGTGGGTGCACAGCGCTCGACACTGGCCGCCACTTGGCTGGAAGACAAGCTCGGGATCATGGACGCCAAGCTCTATGACACTCAGGAAAACGCCTTCCTCGACCTGTCCTCCGGTCGCGTCGACGCCATGCTGGCCGACAAATACGTCAGCTTCGAGTGGCTGAAAAGCGAAGCGGGTCAGAACTTCGAGTTCAAGGGCGAGCCTGTCGTTGAAGACGACAAGATCGGCATCGCCGTGCGCAAGGGTGACGACGCCCTGCGCGAGCGCTTGAACGCGGCCCTGAAAGAAATCATCGCTGACGGCACCTACAAGAAGATCAACGATAAGTATTTCCCTTTCAGCATCCTCTGATTCACCTGACCGCGTCGCCGCCGCTTCCTGTCGAAGCGCGGCGACCGGCCCTGACAAAGCCTGCCCATGAACATTGATCTCCACGGATTCGGCCCGGCCCTTGCGGCTGGCGCGCTGATGACGGTCCAGCTTGCACTCTCGGCCCTGTGCCTGGGGCTGATACTCGGACTGCTCGGCGCCTTGGCCAAGACCTCGCCCTACAAGCCACTGCAATGGCTGGGCAGTACCTACTCGACCCTGGTACGCGGCATTCCCGAACTGCTTTGGGTGTTGCTGATTTACTTCGGCACCGTCAACGGCATGCGCGCTCTGGGCAACCTGTTCGACATTCCTGACCTGGCCCTGAGCGCCTTCGCTGCCGGGGTCATCGCCCTGGGCATTTGCTTCGGTGCCTACGCGACCGAAGTGTTTCGCGGCGCGATTCTGGCCATCCCCAAAGGCCATCGTGAAGCCGGGCTGGCGCTGGGCATGTCACGCTCGCGCATCCTCTTCAAACTGGTCCTGCCGCAGATGTGGCGCATCGCCCTGCCCGGCCTGGGCAACCTGTTCATGATTCTGATGAAAGACACCGCGCTGGTCTCGGTGATCGGCCTGGAAGAAATCATGCGCCACGCGCAGATCGCCGTGGGCTTCACCAAGCAAGCGTTCACCTTCTACATGGTCGCGGCCTTCATGTACCTGGGCCTGACCGTGCTGGCCATGGCCGGCATGTACTTCCTTGAGAAGCGCGCCAGTCGCGGCTTTCTGAGGAGCGCGTCATGAACTGGGAAGTCATCATCAAGTGGCTGCCACGCCTGGCACAGGGCGCGACCTTGACCCTGGAGCTGGTGGCGGTTGCCGTCATCGCCGGGCTGATCCTCGCCATCCCGATGGGCATTGCCCGTGCATCGCGTCACTGGCCGGTGCGCGCCCTGCCCTACGCCTACATCTTTTTCTTCCGCGGCACGCCGCTGCTGGTGCAACTGTTTCTGGTCTATTACGGGCTGGCGCAGTTCGAGTCGGTGCGCCAGAGTGCGTTGTGGCCGTACCTGCGCGACCCGTTCTGGTGTGCCGTGGTGACCATGACCCTGCACACCGCCGCCTACATCGCCGAAATCCTGCGTGGCGCCATGCAGGCGGTGCCGCCAGGTGAAATCGAAGCGGCACGGGCGCTGGGCATGTCGAAATGGAAGGCGCTGTTCTACATCGTCCTGCCACGCGCAGCACGCATCGGCCTGCCGGCCTACAGCAACGAAGTGATCCTGATGCTCAAGGCCAGTGCGCTGGCCAGCACCGTCACCCTGCTGGAACTGACCGGCATGGCGCGCACGATCATCGCCCGCACCTATCTGCCGGTGGAAATCTTCTTCGCCGCCGGCATGTTCTACTTGGTCATGACCTTCGTGCTGGTGCAGGGCTTCCGGCTGCTGGAAAAACTATTGCGTGTAGACGCAAGCCAGGGTCGCTGATATGAAAGGTGCTGGCGTCGATCCAGTCAGCACCTTGCCACACGAGGCCGCCACCATGCCCTCTGAACCTCGCTTGCAGGATGAACACCTCGGCAGCCACTTCGGTGCGCTGGACAGCTTCCTGTTCGCGCATCAGGCCTTGTGGCGACCCAAGCCGTTCACGCACCTGACCCTGCCATGGGAAGACAAATACCCTGACCTCGCGCACTGGCTGCGACAACGCACGCTGGAACAGGCCGAGGCCGCGCACAATCACCCGGAACACCTCGACGCGCCCTTCCCGTTCAAGCAACTGGCCGCCGAAGCCGTCGCGCTGAGCCACGTCGCCGAACTGCCCGTGCATGCGCTGCAGCCGGTCGAGCCGCGCATGAGCGTCGATGTGCCGGGGCGCAAGTGGCAGCAGATCGAAGCCTTCGCCAGCCATCTGGACATGC
Source organism: Pseudomonas sp. ICMP 10191 (assembly GCF_001467335.1). Taxonomy (NCBI): domain Bacteria; kingdom Pseudomonadati; phylum Pseudomonadota; class Gammaproteobacteria; order Pseudomonadales; family Pseudomonadaceae; genus Pseudomonas; species Pseudomonas sp. ICMP 10191. Next base: position 65,940 of record NZ_LKGW01000068.1, on the reverse strand, counting down.
GTGACAGCACAACTCACTGGCTGGACTGGTGCGCTGGCAAAGGCCATCTGGGGCGCCGCCTGACCGGGCCCGGCCAGCGTCTGACCTGCCTGGAGCACGACCCGGCGCTGATCGAAGCAGGCCTGGCCCTGAGTACGCGGCAAGGCATCAATGCCAGGCATGTGCAGCAGGATGTCATGGCCGACGACACGTGGCGCTGCCTGCAACCCGAACACACGCCTGTGGCGCTGCATGCCTGCGGCGACCTGCACATTCAGTTGATGGAGCTGGCCAGCCAGACGGGCTGTCGGCACATGGCGATTGCGCCGTGCTGCTATAACCGCACCCGGCACGACCTTTATCAGGCGCTGTCCAGCGAGGGCAAGGCGTCCGGCCTGAAGCTGTCGCGAGACGAGCTGGGTCTGCCACTCAGTGAAACCGTGACAGCCGGCGCGCGCGTACGCCGTCAACGCGACATCTCGATGGCCCGTCGCCTGGGCTTCGACCTGCTGCAGCGCCGCCTGCGCGGCATCGATGACTACTTGCCCACACCGTCGCTGCCAACGTCCTGGCTGGATACGTCCTACGCGGACTACTGCAACCATGTGGCAAAACTCAAGCATCTGCCTGCACCGGGTCAACAGGACTGGGCTGCGCTGGAGGCCGCTGGCTGGAAAAGACTGGCCGAAGTGCGCAACCTGGAACTGGTCCGCGATCTGTTTCGGCGTCCGCTGGAGATGTGGCTGGTGCTGGACAGAGCGATGTATGTGCGTGAGCAGGGTTACAGCGTGAGCGTTGGCACTTTCTGTGACAGCCGGATTACACCGCGCAACCTGCTGATTCTGGCTCGAAAATCGTGACGTAAATCGATTGAGCAACCTGTGGATAAGTCTGTTGATGAAAATGTGGATGAGTGCGTTAAAGCTTGGCGCGCCAGTTACTGAAGCCCCTTATTTTTTTCCGCAATCCTTCCCGTAACCCGCAAAAACAATGCCTTGCGGCTCAATGCACCCGACTGCACACAATTACCCGACTGCGAAAATCTTTATCAGCAAATTGTGCATAAAGATTTGGTAAAGGCTCTGGCGCAAGCGTTTTGCGCGGCCCAATCGTGCACACGCAGACGCCTGTGCACGAGCTGTCCGGCGTAAGATTTCAGACCTCTTCGACACACTCCAGCGAGCGCTCGACCATGACCTTGGCCATTTCCAGCATGTGCATGGAAGCGGACGCCAGATCGCGTTGCGAACCGGTCAGTTCATCGCCGAGTTCGTGAGCGGTGGCCGATGCGCAGCGCAGAAAATCCAGCGCGTGCACCAGGGTGGCTTCCAGGCTGATGAAGTCGAACTTGCTGTCGTGGGGTTCCTTGGCCGGTCGGGAGATTGGCAGGTAACACTCCATGGCGCGCTTGACCACAGCCTTGTCGAAGACCGGTGCGGCGCTGGACGGTTTGTTGGGCGGATCGGGGGTTACTTTGACCATGCTTAGCTCTCTCCTCAATGGAACTGCCACTGGGTCGCGACTAAACGAGTGAGGTGGCAGCTGTGCGAAGGTTAGTCGACCGGGAGCTAAGACCGGCGCACCCGAAGGTGCCCTCACGCACAGCCACCATAGAGTGCAGGAAGAAGACCTGAACAAAACAGCGACGCGATACGCCTTAACTCAAATCCGGGCGACTAAACCCGATCGCTGATGGGCAGCGACGGGGCGGAGATTAGAAGCCCAGACAGAGGGGCGCAAGCGGTCGGGGATTCTCTCGGAAATGTCCTTCAAAAGAAAGAGACGGTGCCTGCAAAAACCGGCCTGAAAGCGTTGCAAAACATGATCTCAACACACGTGCGCAGAACCCGTGGGAGCGAGCTTGCTCGCGAAGACTGAATACGCAGCGCCGCATTCCTGTCATGACTCACTACTAAAACTGATCATCCTTCAGCCGCGCAAACGGCACACTGCGGTTCTGTAGCTTGCGCAACGTCAGCTTGTAGGCACTGGACTTGATCTGACTGCCCATCGGCGTCTCCTCCAGCAAAATCCTGCCCGACGCAAAAGCACAGCCCGTGCTCATCATCTTGTACTTGAGCAGGTACAGCCCCGGGTCCATCTTGGCGAACACAAACACCGCCCCGGCCGGCACAAACGCATGCCGAAACGCCCTGCGCCCCACCGCATCCGTGACCTTGGCGTACACCGCCGACTCGCCCGCCGAGTTATCCACAGTGATCTGCGACCAGCCGTTGTCCTTGAGCACCGGCATGTCCTTCACATAACCCGCCTTGTCCGGCCACGGTGCGCCCATCGGATCAAGCGCCGGCACGCCACATTCGGACGCCGCCGCATCCACCGGCTTAGCCGGACTCGCTACAGGTTCCTCGACCGGCGTGACAGGCGCGGGCTTGACCCACGTTTGCGCAACCGGCGCAGGCTCGGACGGCACAAACGACTTGCCTGCACCCGGGTCGTAGCCCATCCATGCGCCACCCGCGCAGAACACCACAAACAACAGCGCCCAACGCCATGCACTGCGACGGCGCTTGTCACGGGAAGGGGATGCAGAAGTATGGGACGAAGACTTGGGCGCCGGCCCCGCACGAGCCGCCTGAGACGGCGCAGCAGCAGTGGCTGCAGAAGTGGCCGCATACACATGCACCGCCTGCCCACGCGCGGCATGTGCCTGCTTGCGGCGCGCAGCGTCCATACGCGCCTTGTGCTCGTTGGCAGCGAGCTGCGCATCATAAGCCGCACGCCGCGAAGGGTCAGCCAGCACATCGTGAGACGCGTTGACGACGCCCATCATCTCCGAGGCGTAAGGATCTGGATTCCTGTCAGGGTGCAGCTTCTGCGCCAGCTTGCGATAAGCCTTCTTGATCTGCTCAGGAGAGGCATCGCGAGCGACACTCAGCAGCTCGTAATGCGTAGGCGTTCTCTGCATTGCACTTGCTGTCCATGGCCGACTGCCATTTTCGATACAGCTGTATCGGCCAAAAAGCCGGTAGCTCCAGTGCAAATCCGACGCAACAGCAACCAGCGCACAGGAAAATGCCCGAATCCAGAGGATCCGGGCATTTCTTGAAACATCGATGAAGCCTTCGTCGGCATCCAGACGCACATTCATGCGATTCAGACAGCCATCCTCAGCCCACCCTGCGCAAAGCCAACAGGCCAGGCGCACCTGCAAATATCCTTCAACAACTCTTCAGCGAATGACCAGCCTGCGGCAAACAACACCCCAAACCTGGTTACGATCCATCGCATCACTCATCAGATAGTCCTTTATCTGCATGGCTGAAAAGCCAACGACCCGTGCTGCTGACTCAGTAGCCTGGGCCGTTGAGAACAAGCCTATGCAAAGCCCTCCTGCCCCGCAACTGCTCAAAAATGGCGGGGTCGGATGGGTGCCTTCTTGAGCGCCAGATAGCCATCAAGGCTAGACATATCGGTTTGCAAGGCCAAGTGAAAAATCCAGCGTTCCGTGATGCACAAGCCGTGTGCGCCAACGGCAAAATCAACGCCCGAATTCAACGCCATCCGCCCTGCCACACAGACCAATCCGTCCAAACCAACAGAAACGTCCTGCACCACCACCTGCCCACATCCGACCTGAAGCGCCAATGGTCGATTTTTTTCAACTGAATCAGACAGCTAGGCTTTACAAGCGCATCAGACTCTATATACTCGCAGCCCATTACGCCGGTATAGCTCAGTTGGTAGAGCAACTGACTTGTAATCAGTAGGTCCCGGGTTCGACTCCTGGTGCCGGCACCATACAAGGTTTCAAAGGTGGTTTTTGCAGCCTTTGAAATCTCCGAAAACCCCGCCTTTTGGCGGGTTTTTTCGTTTTGGGCTGGAAAACCCAGATTGAGACACTATCTGCGACGTCGAGCCAGGAGGCTGAAATGAGATTTCTTGAGCTCTACCTAAAGGGCGATGTGGTAGAAGAAGATATCCACCGGTTCGTGGAAGACTGGCATGAAGGACGCGAAGGTGCAGGCATGGAACTGCACGAATATCTCGGCATGAGCTGGGAAGAGTATGGGGTGTGAGTAGCAACCCTGGCAGCCCTAGCTTTCATACTGACGGCTAGAAAACAGGGCAGTTCTCTGGGTCAGTAGCTCTCGTATCGGCCAACCTGCCGGTAAAGCGATAAGGGTGCAAAATCAAGAGATGCTCAAGCTCCTGGTAATGGCGTTAGTGGACAAACCTGATAGACATCAGGGACTTGATCGGTGGTGACACATCAAAATGCAGCAGCAATGTCACCCACCAACTGGAAGGCCGCAATCCCACCTTCCCATTGGTGTCTTTCTTCAAGTAGGATAAACACGATGCGATGCTCAGTTGTTGTCGCCCTATGTGCGCTTGAGAAAACCTCCAAGGACGTGAGGGTCAGTGCATTTACTAACCCGGATGAATTCAATACACGAGCATAAAGCTAGGTTAGGATCCCAGGCGCTAGTCGTGGGCAAGAGTTAAAGGATATTTGCATGATCACGAAAAATGCGCACTATAGGTTGAGAGTTGCAATAGTTGATCTAGAAGCGTTGCCAGTGACCACTAGCATCTATCAATCGCACATGATTATGCAGAAAATTTCAGCTTAAAGCGGTTATCGCTAAGATTATGGCCAGACAAGGGAATATCTGTGTGAATAAGTATTTAACCCCGCCAACTTCAGCACGTTTAAGCTGCACTCAAAGGCAATCAGGCTTACTGGGAGGAGGCTATCAGGCAGCCTCTGGAGGGACTGCAAGCAGCTATTATATGCCTCTCTCTAACTTCGCAGGCACCTATGAAACGGACGATTACAATGCTGCGTTATACCTTATTTATCAGCTGTCCTCGCCTGACGAACAATTGAGTGCGGAGGAATCAAAAAAAGGAGCCTTGTTACTTCGTGAGATATTTCAGAGATTGGAGACCGGTGCAAAAATCTCGGTAGAGGCTCTAAAATCTCTTCAACAAGCTGCCGAAAATATTCCCGAAATCGGTCCTTTGATGTTTTCGCCAGGAAACTTAACAGGAACCGTTGCTACCGCCGCAGGGGCAGTCATGGCGGCGGCACAGACCAAAAAAGTCATGGACCTTTTAGACTTGACCGCGGCCCAAAAAGCGAAGCTCAACTCATGGGCTGACGCTAGGGGTACGGCAAGCGCCAGATCGGCGAGCAAAACGTTTAAAGGGACAATTAGAATAATTTCAAAAGAGGGGAAGTTATTTTTTGAAATACCAACAACAGCTGTAGCTCGGCATTATATATTAATGGGAAAAGTTGGACAATCGGTTGCCCACATACCGCTAATTAATACCAATACCGCACTGAGTCAAAGTGCCCGACTGCATGCTGACGGTGCCACTGGAATACTGAAAAGACTAGGCGGCCCCTATGTCGGCATGGCAATAGCAGTTGGCCCTCAGTTAGCGATCGACGCATCAAACTCTCAATCCTGGAAAGAGCTGTATAATAAATCTGCGGATAACCAACCGACTAACGTCATTTCAGCCGTCGCAGGTATTGGTGGAGGTTCAGCGGTGGGCATTGTAACTGGCGCGCTATCTTTGCCTGCAGCGCCTCTTGCAGTAGTAATTGGCGTTGGCTTTATTGTAGGCCTAGGCGTACAGTGGGTAATTGTTGAAAATGGTTGGGATAAAAAAATTGGAAAAGCACTACAAATATGATGGCCTACTATGATTGACGCAGATAAGCTAAAGCGTGGAAGCTGGACATTGCTAGGGACACTGATCCTTTTTTTAGCTCTGGCCCCTTCTAACCTGCCTTACTTTTGGCATTTATTTTTTATTACTTCATTCTTAGCGTTTGCATGGACGTTGTACTTAATATATATGTGCGAGCGCTACACTACTTACATGACTTCGCTGATTATGTCAGCAGCTGGTTCCTTCTCTCTGCTCGCCAGTAGCGCTGCTTATTTCGCTGCGGCAAAATTTTGGGGTAGAGAAAGCATCCTTACGGCTATGACAGGCTTGTTACCATTAGTTCTATCTGTTTTGATGTATCTTTTCCTGGCCAGTACTAAACCTTCTTTTCATCCTTTTGAATATGACGGAATAAAAGTTCAAACACGCCCACAGACGACGCAACGTCGTTCGACTGTATATAATCCAATTCTGGTGGCCGGTATAACAACCTTGGCGGCCAGCATGTTTACTAAGGTGATGGGGGCGCTCACCTCTGGGCTAGTTGCAACGTTCGGCCTTATCGCATGTAGCTTGACGTTGTTATTCTACGCACGCCACGTTATTAGAGGCCTACGCGCCCTACGCATAAAAGAAAAAGCCATGCCCTCTCCATACACGTTCATGCAAATCGATGAAATTCGAGAGGCTCGCAACCGCTGGTGGCTGGGCAGATTGCTCAAGTGGGTAACCGCGCGGGGTAAATCTTCGGATACATGATTTGAATGTCCTTTTTTTTCTAGGCGATATGAATGGTTCGACTCCTAACGCCGCACTAAATATGAAAGAAGGGTCCGCCGCGATGCAGTCCCTTTTTCCCTCAGCCTTAATAGCGACCTATGCAGGGCATTTAACGCATACGTCAGCGCTCATCAAGCCTCCGCCACCTCTCCTGCAACATTTCGCCGCTTTATAACAGCCCCTCGTAAACGCCAATTTCTGTAATTCCTCAATCTGAATCACAGCTTCGCTCATTTCCGATCAATAGCATGCTGTCGATAAGGATATTCAACCATCTATCTGTCTCTTTTAAGGTACATTCCTCATGTACGAAGTGGAACACGTACTGTCTGCCAATGGAGTGGATATCTATCAGGGTTGGCTCGACACCGTTCGAGACACGCGATCCAAAGCAAGAATCACTACCCGGATCGACCGAGCGGCGCTTGGCCACTTCGGCGTAACCGAGCCGGTGGGTGATGGGGTCTTTGAGATGAAGCTGGATTTTGGGCCTGGATTTCGGGTGTATTACGCGATTCAGGGCCAAAAAATACTTTTTCTCTTGGGTGGCGGCTCAAAGGACAAGCAGCAAAACGACATTGACCAAGCCAAGGCTCTATGGAAATGGCACAAGGTGAAAAATAAATGACGACTCGTACGCGCTCCCATGATGAAAGCGTTCTGAAAATGCTCCGTGAGGACGAAGCGTTTGCCATCGAATACCTGTCTGTTGCGCTGGAAGAAATCGACGAAGATGGGGGTGAAGACGTTTTCCTTACGGCCATCCGTCGACTGATCGAGGCGAGAGGTGGCATGGGTAATCTGTCGAAGAACACGGGCCTGGCCAGACCTAACCTTTACAGGTCTATCGCTGCTGGCGGCGACCCGAAGCTTTCCACCATCCTCAAGGTGCTCCAGGCACTTGGCGTGGGAATGTCGAAGGTCGTTTCGCACAGAGCTGACATGTGCAACCAGAGCCCCGATCAGTGGTGATTCCTCCGCCCGAAATGGCGCCGCTTTCACGACAACGAGCAGTTTTTTGTAGTCGTCAGAGCGCCATCTGCAAGTGAAGCTGTTTGGCTTCATCTGCTCTCAGCGTTTTGTGAGGGTTGTGAGCATATTCGCCAGTCATCAGCGCCCACATGCCTGAACAGTATGTAGCCACCACCGTTAGCCACATGGTTCTTGATTTCATACTCCCGCCAGTCCGCCATCGCTTGCCCACAAATGTCTTTCGGCTTGCGCTCGATCAGCCAGGCGATGGCACTGATGAATTGCCCATGCGAAAACACTGCGATGTCCTGGGCAGGATGCTCCGCAAGTCGAGCCAGGAAGGCCTGCGCTCTTGCCATAAATCCTGAAAAAGATTCGGCGCCTGCTCCATCCGTAAACGCCGGGTCTGACTTGTCCCAATAGGCTTCAACCCGATCCCGCCGCTGAGCAACGGTCGTGTTGGCACATCGCGCGGGTTCTAGGTAGGTAAATTCTTGAATGGGCCAGGTTTTAAGCGGGGTGGCAGGGAAAGTAGCTGCGGTCGCCATAGCGGTTGCCTGCGCTCGGGAAAACGGCGAGGCGACAATCAAATCCGGCGCGTGAGTGAATGATCGGGCCACTGACTGCGCTTGCTCTACCCCCTTCAACGTGAGAGGGATAGTCGCGTGATCCACACTGGCTTCGCCTGCGTTGGCAGCGCTTTGTCCGTGGCGAATTAGTCTGACCTGCTTCATTAATCAGAGACTCGCGTAAGAGGCAGAGGCTGAGCGCATTCAAACGTACGCCCCCTTCTGGCAAAACCCGTCAGCATCAGGGGGCATACAGGCGGTTGATTACCACTCACGCGGCGCAATCAGCTCCTCAATGTCCGCGTCAGTGAAACCATAAGCGTCTGCTATCCGTACGAAATCCTCAGCAATGGTTTCGCGGGCGACGGTTTCGATCTCACTGCAGTTCTCTTCGAACACCTCCTCCAGCTCGTTGATTTGCTCTGTCGCTTTGTGAGTCAGGGCATACAGCGCGTCCAGTTCGGAAGGCTCTTGTTGCTCGATTTCGCGACACAGGTTGACCAGCACGTCTTCGCACATTTTCACAACGGCATCAGGGAAATACTCATCCTGATACATGCCTTTCAGGAAGGTGTTTTTGGCCATGGCTTCATTGGTCAACTGCATGGGTATCCCTCGTCGATGTACAGTAGGCGCTCAGTGAGTCCAATTGAGGTGACAATCGGAGATGCATTACAAGATTATTGCCCATTCTGCAGGCTGGGCGTATACGGCGGCGGAGCCAGGGCTGATAGCCTGCAAGACAGTTGTAACTGAAGACTCCATTGTGAGCACCGAAGATCAGGTTTTCTAACCATGAACGAACCCCTTGATTACAAATTAATGGATAGCATCGTCGTCTGCATCAACGATACCGCGGGCTTTGGAAGAAAGGCGTTTGAAAGCTTCAGCTTGGCGACCGATGTCGCGAGGGACATGGGCGTTGATGGTGACGATGCAAATGATCTGATGGTCGAGTTTTTCGAAAGGTTCTCTATCGATCTTAACGATTACGACCCTTATCGGTACTTTTTGGAAGAAGGTTTCAACTTCTTTTCCTTCAGGCGCGCCAAAGACAGACGCGGAAACATTCCATTGAGGGTGGGCATGTTGTATTCAGCCTTGAAAGCAAGACGTTGGGATACGCACGCATTTGAACAAGCCACATTCAGCGATGCTCCACTGTATGAGCGCACAGAAGATATTCCGATTGATGGCTACAAGATAAAGAGCCGTTGATCTTGCCTACGTGATCCGCTTGGTATGCATGTTATACCCCAAGCGCCTTACGAAAAGTGAATGCGCTCGGTGATGACGTCAGGTCGCAGCAATCCACGTAATTCAACCCCCCTTTCAGCGTGACGGAGGTTTCCTGTGCGCGTGGCCCTGAGCAGGCCGCGACCTACCAAGCTCCCGAGGCAGAGCTCATAAGGCAGCTGCGGCATTGGGTATGAAAGCAGGTATCGACCAATAGCAGCACCAACAACTGGACCAATTCGAGAAGCTCGACTAATGAGGCTGGCACCATACAAAATAAGTACTTTCAGCAATACAGGCCCTTTTTTCGCATCAGATTTAGCAACGCACATGTAGATCTTCATTACGCACAAACAAAACGGACAGCCCTCCCCGCTATGCCTCGCCACGCGTAAGACGTTTCCGATTTCCTCAGATATCTCCGCTCACGCCTCAAAATCCTATAGCTATTTCGCAGCCCATCGTAGTAGCGTTGCGCCTCTACCGACTATCGATAGGACTAAGGGCTCATGAGCCCGGCACGGAGCAATAAAAATGGATTTTCTTGAAGCACTCAATTCCCTTTCCGCAAAAGTCCGCCAGCAAGCTGCGTCCATCCGCACCGAAGAGGCTACCAAAACGGCTCTGGTCATGCCGTTTATCCATACCGTGCTGGGCTACGATGTATTCGATCCTTCTGAGGTTGTGCCGGAATACACGTGCGATGTAGGCACCAAGAAAGGCGAGAAGATCGACTATGCGATCGTTAAAGAGGGCAATATTCAAATCCTCATCGAGACCAAGAAAATCGGCGAGCCGCTGAACATCAATCATGCCAGCCAGCTGTTCCGTTATTTCCATGTGACCACTGCAAGGATTTCGATCCTCACCAATGGCCGGGTCTACAAGTTTTTTACAGACCTGGACGCGCCTAACAAGATGGATGAAAAACCATTTCTTGAACTGGACCTGTTGGCGATTGATGACCATGCCATTCCGGAATTACAGAAGCTGACCAAGTCGTCCTTCGACGTTGAGTCAATTCTCAATGCCGCTGGCGAGTTGAAGTACGTAGGTCAGATCAAGCGCGTGATTGCGACCCAGTTCAGTCAGCCGGACGACGATTTCGTCCGTTACTTCGCGTCACGCATTTATGAGGGCGCGATCACTCAGAAGGTACGTGAGCAGTTCACGATTCTGACCAAAAAGGCCACCTCGCAATTTCTGAACGATCAGGTCAACGACCGGTTGAAGCTGGCAATGAGCGGAGTTCAGGCGCCCACGGTGGCCGAAACCATCATCGAAAATAACACTCAGCCTGAAAAGGAAGAGCCGATAGACGACCGGATCGTGACGACTGTGGAGGAAATGGAAGGCTTCCATATCGTCAAGTCGATCATCCGCACTGTGGTTGAAGCAAAACGTATTGCTCATCGTGATACACAAAGCTATTTCGGCATTCTTCTGGATGACAACAACCGTAAACCCATCACCCGCCTGCATTTCAATCGCGCTCAGAAATACATCGGCATTTTTGAAAAAGACAAGGGCGAAACCCGCCATCCAATCGCTTCCCTGGATGATATTTACGGTTTTGCCGATGCCCTCAAGGACACCGTATTGAGCTACGCAGAGTCTTGAAAAAGCATCAATTCCGTTAACAAATATTGCAGGGCGTGTGGCAATGCGCGCCCTGCAAGTACGTCCGGATATTTTCCGTCCCCCGACCTCCCCTCAAGCTCCCCCCACCTTCGTCGATACCCTCCATACAACCCCGCAATCATGGATCGATGAAATGGTTATCTCACTAACCCCCGGCAACAACACCTCTCCAACCATCACCCTGCCCAATTCCGGCATCACGCTCACGCCGCAGCCGCTCACCGATGCGCAGAAAGAAGCGCTGAAGAACGCTGCCGCCAACACGCCTGCCGTTGTTTATCACCCGAGTACCGAAGTGCCTGCGACCACTGAGCCGATGGAAGCGGTGGATACCTGGATAGGCCGTTCGCAGTCGCCTGACTTCCCGCAGAAGGCGGCGCAGCACAGTAACTCTACAGAGGCGCTGAAGACGTCGTATGAAGCGTTCACGTCGACGCTGGCGTCGGTGTATCCGGATCTGGCCAGCAAGAAGTTCGGCTTCACGATCGAGGCGGACGGTAATCTGAAGGCGATCAACAGTTCCGGTGAGTTGAGCGAGGCGGATACCAAGCAACTCAATACATTGTTGAATGCGTCCAGTGGGCTCAAAGCCGCTGCGGCTACCTATCGGGAGACGGCCATTGATATGGTCGACGCCGACTCGCCCTGGAGCGGTAGTTATCTGGGTCGCTACAACCTGAACAAGGAGAACTTCGCCAATTCTCTGGACCTGGGCGCGCTGTTTATTCCCAAGACGTCGACGCCATCGAAAGATCAGATCGACGGCATGTTCTTCAATCAGTTGGCCGACAAAGGTGAGCTGCACACCCAGGAATCGGAGGCGGCCATGCTCGCTGCACGTGCGGCGGAGAAAGCTGCCTCGGCGGGTTGATCCCAACCCATCAGCACATCGGCAAACGTGGCGGGCGGAGGTAGTAGTTGTCGAACTCGCCGCTCTCAACAAGCTGAAACCCATGGCGGACGTAGAAGCGGTTGGAGTCGCTTTCTTTCAGGGCGCCCACTCGTACTGTGGATGCGGTTGCGTCCGCTTGCGCGAACACTTGCCGAAGCACGGCAGCACCAATGCCCTGCCCTTGAACAGCCGGCTTGATGTACAGGTGATCCAGCAGCAGGCCGTCGCTGCTCGGTTTGACGACCACAAAGCCGACCTTGCTTCCGGCGACCTCGATGTAGTGCGTGCATGACGCAGAAAACCCTTCACGAAAACGCTCTCGGGCGCGCACCGGATCGAACCGGCCAACGCGCTCAAGGCTTTCGCGCATGGCTTCGATACGGATGGCCACCAATGTTTCGAAGTCTTCGGGCTGGACCGTTACCAGGGTGATATCGGGTTCGATCTTGCGGGTCAACGGCATTCGGGTCGCTCCCTGTTTATTGAGCAATATCACTTGGGCTGGTGGTGATGGGCAACAGGTTAATGCCGGGTCGGCCTCTACGTCAGACGTTCGAAATGCCTGCTTGCAGCGCTCGCGCCAACCACTCCTCCCGCGTCATCTCCCAGACTTCTACCTCGAACCGTCCGCCAACAAACTCCCCGTCCTGGGTGCTCACCTTGCGCATTCCTTCGCTGATCGAGATGCGCCGCGAGGCTTCATTGGGGGCGGCTTTGGGCACTTGCATCAGGGGCATGCCCATCACGTCGAACCACTGTCGATTGATCGCGCGGCAGGCCTCTTTCATGTAGCCGTGGCCTTGCCAGTCCGGGTGCAGCCAGAAGCCTCGGTTGTTGCCGGGATGGGTCATCAGGGTGATGCTGCCGATGATGTCGCGGGGCGCGCTCTGCAGGCGGATCATCCAGTGCCATTCGGTGCCGTTTGCTATGGCGGGCAGTGCGACGTCCTGAATGTAGCGCAGCGCACCGTCCTGTGGATAAGGCCAGGGGACGCGGTTGTTCAGGTAGCGCACGATGTCCCAGAGCGGAAAGCGTTGCTGAACCGCAGGCGCATCCTCAAGCTGCAGTGGCGTCAGCAGCAGGCGGTCGGTGTGTAGCGTGGGGGTGATGGTCATGACGATGTCTCTGTTCGTCGAAACGTGCTCACTGGATGAACGGTCCCGTATGCCGGGGATTTAAGTCGAACTGCTGGCTGCAGGTGGGGGTCTATCCAGCACCTTTTATACATCGGTAACACCAGTGCCCAGAATCATAACGGATGAAACACCCGCGAAAGTGGTGGATGAGCAGCAGGTCAAATTGTTTGGCTCGCCCAAGGAACGGCTGGATTTTTATCGACGCGAAATTCATTACGAAACCACCAACCTCTCCAACCGCACCAACGCCTATTTGTCGGCGCAGTCATTTCTGGTGATCGCCTACGCGTCGTCGATGGCCAACATGAACACGGCCTGGGGCGCGATGTTCACGCTGGTGGTGCCGCCGATGCTGGCACTGTTGGGGCTGCTCAGTACGCTGTTCGCCTGGCCGGGTATTCGGGCGGCGTGCGACATCATCCAGCACTGGCATCACAAGCAAGCGCAACTGTTGCTCAGCGAACCGGTAATCGGGCTGACCTATGACGATTCGCCGTTGTTCAGCGATTGGGAGTCCAGCGAAACCGGGCCGAAAAAGTCCTTGCTGTTCTCCAAGCGCAGTCCTTGGCTGTTCAGCTTTTTCTGGATATTCCTCGGCAGTTTCGCAGTGTTTGTTCAGTTGGTCGCGGACTGAGACAGGCGACGGCCTTTGCCAGGCCGCCGCCCTCGGATCAGAAAACGTTGATCGGGTAGTCAACGAAGATGCGTGTCTCGTTGCCTTCGCTGTTGTAGGCCTGTGCATCGTCTGAGACCCGCAGGAACGAGTTGCGCAGGCGGATCGAGAGGTCTTTGGCCGGGCCGCTCTGAACCACGTAGGTCAGCTGGCTGAAGATTTCGCGTTCAGTGCCGTCGCCGCTGCCTGCGGTGCCATCGTCGATATTATCGCCGCGTACGTAGGCAGCCTTGTAGCTCAGGCCGGGCAGCACCAGTCCGGACAGGTCGATGCCATACGCCGCCTGCCACGAGCGTTCGTCCTTGCCGTTGAAGTCGGACCAGTAGGAGTTGGCGAGGTAGATGGTGTTACCGCCATCACCGTAACCGCCGTCGTTGCGATAGCCGCCGTAGGCGTAACCCATGTCACCGGTGCTGCGCTGATGCGCCAGGGTGAAGGAGTGGATGCCCACGGCCCAGGTCGCGGCCAGGCTCCAGATCTTGTTGTCACGTGCGTCGCTGGCCGTGAAGTCTTTGTCCAGTCGGGTCTTGTAGCCATTGAAGTCGAAGGTCAGCGACTGGTCTTGCGGCAGGGCGAAGACGTAGTTCAGGTTCAGGTACTGCTTCTTGAACACGTCTTCGTTGTCCGAAGCATAGAAAGCGGCGCTGAACTCATCGGTGAACTTGTAGCTGGCGCCGTAGACGTTGATGCTTTTCAGGCCACCACTGTCGCGACCTTCAGCGCTCTTGCGCGCTTCCTGGGTGAAACGCCCGGCGACCACTTCCAGCCCATCGATCTCTTTGGAGGTGATCAGCGTGCCGGTGTAGCTTTCCGGCAGCAGGCGGGAGTTGTCGTAGCTCAGCACCGGCAATTGCGGCATCTGATCGCCGTACTTGATGACGGTATTCGAGAAGCGCGCTTTTACCGCAGCACCTGCACGGGACAGGTCATCGGCAGCCGCGCCGCTGTCGCCCTGCTTGAAGAAGTCGATGCCGCCATTGCCACTGCGGCCCTTTCCGCCATCGAGGCGAATACCGTACAGCGCAAAGGCGTCGACGCCCACGCCAACCGTGCCCTGAGTGAAACCGGACGCGAAGGTGCCCATGAAGGCCTGGCCCCATTCGGATTTGTCTTCACGGTCGTTTTTGTAGTCGCGATTGATGTAGGCGTTACGCAGGTTGATGTTCAGGCTGCTGTCTTCAACGAAGCCCTTCGAATCCGCCTGGCCCTGCGCCATGGCCTGACTGGCGCTGATGATGCCCAAAGCGAGCATGCCCATACGTGTGTTAAGCATCTTGTCTTCCTTGTTCTGCAAATGACATGCGCTGTGGCGGCGGCCAATGGCCGTCTGGCTTCCAGCCTCTGATCAGGCGGTGGAGCGCCGCACGAGGTCATCGCAGTGGACTACGAAGCACGTACAGGGGTGGAGCCACAGGCAGTGGGGGCGCGAATCCTAGTTCGGGTGCCTGGGGGTGTCAAACGTGTAGATGGACGGGTTGGGGCGTGGTGTATTACTTAATCTGTCAGCACGCGCGCCAACGCTTCGAATTCGGCATCGTTGAAGAGGCCTGCCGGATAGCGCTGCAGCAGCATGGCACGTACGTCCGGCCTGGCGTTCACGGGTCTGGTTGTCCTTAACCAATCCGCCACTCGCTGGCGTGCCTCGTTACTGAGCGAAGCAGAAAAACCACGGACTCGCTGTTGGCTCATACCTGCATTCATAACGAAAACCTCTTGATTCATGAGGGGCTAAATCTACTGATGCCATGTAACAGTCAAGCTAAGAAAACGGGTTTTCGCCAGTCTGATTTAGGGTCATTCGGATAAACGAACCCAATTTAGTTATAAGGTAACGCATAAAAAAGCCCATCAGATGACGGGCTTAATACAGCAAAAACGAGACCAACTAGTTGCTGTTAGATACAACTAGTTACTAAGCGCTAGTTCTTGTGGGGGGCTGGCTGTTGCTGTGTCAGGCAGTGGATATTGCCCCCGCCCAGCAGTAACTCGCGGCCTGGCGCCATCACCACCTCATGCTCTGGAAACAGCTTTTGCAGGATCTCGCGGGCCTTTCCGTCCATCGGATCGTCGAAGCTGGGCGCAATGATGCCGCCGTTGACGATCAGAAAATTCACATAAGACCCGGCCAGACGCACCGAAGGGTTGCGTTCCTGGCTGCCATGCACCTGATCGACGCCTGCGCATTCTTCTTCTGTTGCGAACAATGGGCCTGGAATCGGCATTTTATGCACGATAAACGCACGACCTTTGGCATCAAGGGTGTTTTCCAAAATACTCAATGCCGCGTGGCAGCGTGAGTAGTTGGGGTCTTCGGGATCATCGGTCCAGGCCAGTAACACCTCGCCCGGACGGATGTAGCAGCAGAAGTTATCCACATGCCCGTCGGTTTCATCGTTGAACAGGCCATCCGGCAACCAGATGACTTTATCCACAGCCAAGTAATCGCCGAGGATCGTCTCGATCTGTTCGCGGGTCAGGTGCGGGTTGCGGTTGCGATTGAGCAGGCACTCTTCGGTGGTGATCAGCGTGCCTTCGCCATCCACGTGGATCGAGCCGCCTTCTAGCACGAAGCCTTCGGTGACGTAACGCGGGCAGCGCTCGATTTCGAGTACCTTGCTGCCCAGCTGCGAATCGAGGTTCCAAGGCGCATACAGGCCGCCATCGAAACCGCCCCAGGCATTGAATTCCCAGTTCACGCCACGTACTTCGCCACGGTCGTTGATGACGAACGTCGGCCCGCTGTCGCGCACCCAGGCGTCGTTGCTGCTCATTTCCACAACGCGGATGTTGGGCATGTCCAGCCGCGCACGGGCGTTGTCGTATTGTGCAGCGGACACCGCCACCGTGACCGGCTCAAAGCGGGCGATGGCCTTGGCGATGGCGACATGGGCAGCCTGGGCGGGCTTGCCACCCAGGCGCCAGTTGTCCGGGCGCTCGGGCCAGACCATCCAGACCTGGGTTTGCGGTGCCCATTCGGCCGGCATGTGGAAACCGTCGGCGCGTGGCGTGCTATTGAGCGTGGTCATGGCGATCAGGACTCCAGCGAACCGTCGAGGGTCTTCACCGCGCCGTACAGGTTAGGGCGGCGATCACGGAACGTGCCCCAGGCACTGCGGATATGCTCCAGCTCGTCCAGATCGAAGCTGTGGACCAGCACGCCTTCTTCGGTTTCGTTGAGCTCGGCGACTTTTTCACCGAACTGGTTGGCGATGAACGACGAGCCGTAGAAGGTGATGTCGTAGCCGTCCTGCTCTTCGTTGCCGATGCGGTTGCTGGCGATCAGCGGCATCAGGTTCGCGCCGGCGTGACCTTGCTGCACGCGCTGCCAGTGGTCACGCGAGCTGATGGTCTTGTCATGCGGCTCGCTGCCGATGGCAGTCGGGTAGAACAGAATTTCCGCGCCCTGCAACGCCATGCTGCGCGCGCACTCCGGGAACCACTGATCCCAGCAGATACCGACGCCGATTTTCGCGTAACGGGTCTGCCAGACCTTGAAGCCGGTGTCGCCTGGGTTGAAGTAGTACTTTTCGTGGTAGCCGGGGCCGTCCGGGATGTGGCTCTTGCGGTAGATGCCCAGGTTGCTGCCGTCTGCGTCGATGATCGCGATGCTGTTGAAACGTGCACGCCCTGCCAGCTCGAAGAAGCTGATCGGCAATACGACCTGCAGTTCTTTGGCGATTTTCTGGAAGTGCTTGATCGCGACGTTGGATTCGAGGGTAGTCGCCAACTGCAGATAGTCCGGGTTCGGCTTCTGGCAGAAGTACGGGGTTTCGAACAGTTCCTGAATCAGGATGATCTGGGCGCCCTTGGCGGCAGCTTCACGTACCAGCTTTTCAGCGGTCTCGATGTTGGCTTCCAGATCCCAGGAGCAGGCCATCTGGGTAGCAGCGACAGAAACGATACGGCTCATGAAAATATCTCCAGGGGCGGTTGCAAAGGACTTAACACCATAGCAGACGAGCGATGACGATTATGAACGCCTTTATAACGGATATAAATCGGCATTAAAAGCTAAAGAAATGTCTTTTTCTTATTAATTTTTGAATTTTGCCGATATTAATCTGCTTAAGGCTCATGACGGCGCTCATTTCTACGAGCTGGGTGTGACGCGGAGCGTCACGAACGGCATTCCCACGCTGGAGCGTGAGGAACGATGGGTGTCAGGCGCCACCTATCGTGCCCATGCTCCGCGTGGGTATGCCGCTCTGGACGCTCTGCGTCCTATCCTGCATATCAGCGCGGAGCGTCACGAACGGCATTCCCACGCTGGAGCGTGAGGAACGATGGGTGTCAGGCGCCACCTATCGTGCCCATGCTCCGCGTGGGTATGCCGCTCTGGACGCTCTGCGTCCTATCCTGCATATCAGCGCGGAGCGTCACGAACGGCATTCCCACGCTGGAGCGTGAGGAACGATGGGTGTCAGGCGCCACCTATCGTACCCATGCTCCGCGTGGGTATGCCGCTCTGGACGCTCTGCGTCCTCTATTCCAGTTCGTGGAGCACCTTCGATACGTTGTCGACAAAAAAGTCCACGCTTTGGCGGGTGGTGCACATCGGGGGTTTGATTTTCAGGATGTTCAGGTAGTCGCCGGTCGGCTGCATGAAGATGCCCAGTTCACGCAGGCGCTCGCACAGGCGGGCGGTTTCTTCTGTGGCGGGTTCCAGGGTGTGACGGTCGCGGACCAGTTCCATGCCCAGATAAAACCCCATGCCATGCACCGCGCCCACCAGCGGATGTTTGTCGGCCAGGGCCTGCAGCCGCGCTTTGAAGTGGTCGCCCACGATTCGCGCGTTGTCCCAGAGTTTCTCCTCCTCCATGACATCCAGCACCGCCATGCCGATTCGGCAACTGACCGGACTGCCACCGGATGACGAGAAGAAATAGCCCTCGGCCTCCAGCGCCTCGGCGATCTCACGGCGGGTGATCACCGCGCCCAGCGGATGGCCGTTGCCCATGCCTTTGGCCATGCTGATGATGTCCGGCACCACGCCCTGCTCTTCGAAACCCCAGAAGTGATGACCCAGCCGGCCATAACCCACCTGCACCTCATCGGCAATGCACACGCCACCCACAGCGCGGACCTTCTGATACACCTGTTGCAAATAACCCGGCGGCAGGGAAATCCCGCCTGCATTGCCATACACCGGCTCGCAGATGAAGCCCGCCACCTGCCGTTGCTGCTCAGCCAGCGTGGCAAGGGCCTGATCGACACTGCGCACGTACTCCGGCGCACTGTCCGCGCCCCTGAATGGCCCGCGATAGGTATTGGGCGCGGTGACCGGATGCACCCAGTCGGGGCGGGTGCTGAGTGCCTGAGGGTTATCGGCGATCGAGGTTGAAATGGCATCGGTCGCCACCGACCAGCCGTGATACGCCTCCAGCACACTGAGCATCTCGCGGCCACCGCTGTAAGCCCACGCCAGCCTGATCGCGAGGTCGTTGGCCTCAGTGCCGCTGTTGACCAGAAACACGCGGTCCATGCCCTCGGGTGCCAGCTTGAGCAGGCGCTCGGAAAACTCGGCGATCGCTGCATAGTGAAAGCGCGAGTTGGTGTTGAGCAGCGACCACTGCCGCGCCGCCTCGTGGGCCATGCGCGGGTGGCCGTGGCCGAGAACCGCGACGTTATTGAGCATGTCCAGATAGGAGCGGCCCTGCATGTCGATCAGGTGATTGCGCCAGCCCCGCTCGATCTGCGGCGGGGCCTGGTAGTAGTGCTTTTGCGAGCGGGCAAAGCTGGCATCGCGGCGCGCCAGCAATTGCGCGGCATCCTGCAAGGCTGGCGCGTCACAATCAAAACCCAGCAGGGCTGACGGCGACGGACAGATTGCGCGCCAGGCATCTGCCCAGGCCGGTGTAGTGAACAGCGGCGGGCTGAGGTCTGGCGCCGTGCACAATTGCAGCAACAGCGAGCCACCGCCCTGCCCGATCAACGAGCCCGCCGCCACCTGATCCGCTAGCGAAGCCTCCGGCAACACACCCCACAACTTCAAACTGATGCGCTCGCCGACCAACAGCACCGCAGCATCGGCCGTCAGCTTTAAGGTGCCACCAAACGGCGCATGCAGCGGCGTTGCGGCGGGCACGTGCAACTCGACGTGCAGCGCAAAGGTCTCCGGCTCGCGGGCGCAGTCAGGCAAGGTGCGTGACAGACGGTATTCACCGAACCGACTGGCTGCCAGACCACCGTCCCCGGCCGCTTGCGACAGCAGATATTCATCGATGCCGCTCTGTTCCCAGTTGCCTGCCACGAAGTGTTCACTGAGCACGCCCAGATCCACCAGCACCGGCTGAAGCCCCGCCAGGCTGGGCAGCAACGGCGAATAGGCAGGCTGTTCGACAGGCAGCAGGTCCAGACCCACCGCGCGCAGAATGGCAGCTTCCATCAGCGCCATCGGCACCGAAGTGGCGACCTCGAAAATGTTCCATTCCCCGGCAAGGTTGGCCTGGATATACGCATTGCCGGGCTCGACGCTGGCCTGCTGTTCGCTGCTGAGCACAAGCACTGCGGATCGAGCGACGATCAGCGGCCAGAGCGCCTGCAATTCCTCGATCTTCAGCGGATTGAGGGCGTGATAGGCGGCAATGGCCGGGAGGATGTACAGCGGATCGCCCTCGGCATGGTGCAGCAGCGCCGCACAGGTCACCGACAGATCAGCCACTCGCCAGGTACTGAGCAGATCGCCGAAATCAATCAGCCCCTGCAATTGCCACGGATGCCCCGCCTCGCGCCGCCAGACCGCGTTGTGCTCGGAGATGTCCAGATGCACCGCCTGGATCGGCAGTGCCGCAATCAATGGCAACAGACGGCGATGAGCCTGCTCGCCGGCTTCGATCAGACAGGCGCGGGCGTCGGCATCCTTGATCACCGGCAGCAGGTGCTTGATCAACGCATGGGCGTGGCGCGGGTCCCACTGCAGGATGCGCTGCAGACCGGGGTGGTCGAAATCGGCCAGCGCGATATCCACATGGGCACACAGCTCGCCCAGCTCAACCACGATGTCACGGCCCAGATGCTCGACATGTCCCAGCGATTGCCCGTCGATGAATTCGAGCAGGCGCACATGTACTGCCTGGCCGTCGATGTCGACCGACAGTAACTGCTCGGTGTCGTTGGCGCGGATCACACCCGGCACATTGAATGCACTGTGGCCGGCCAGATGATGCAGCGCCGCATGCTGGGCGTTCAGCTCGGTGGTCGAATAAGCCCCGTGGCAGATCTTCAGCACATAACGCCGCGTGCCGGTATCCAGTAAAAAGTTGCGATCCTGCTGGCTGCCCAACGCTTTCAGGGTGCCGCTCAGCCCGTAGTGCTCGGAGAGCAATTGCAAAGCCTGGTCCACGCTGACCTCGGGGCAAGGCAGACTGGATCGGCGGATGAGCGTGGCAAGCGGCATGGAAAACCTCGTTATTGTTGTCAGGCCAGACTCGTTGAGCCAGGCGTGATGGGCAGTCGCACAACTACAGGGGATTGACTATAAGGGGATTGCGCTGCGCGACCAATCCGCACCTGCAGCCCAGGTCGGGAAACAGCCGGAGTTTTATTCGACCTGCTGCTCGGGTTTAATGGTCCGATCCTGTCATACGCGTTCAAGCGCTATGCTGCATTACTCCAGAACACACAAGAAGGTCAGTTCATGCGAATACTCGTTACCGGGGGCGCAGGTTTCATCGGCTCTGCACTGATCCGCCACCTGATAAACAACACCGAACACGAAGTGCTGAACTTCGACAAATTGACCTACGCGGGCAACCTTGAATCGTTGCAGTCCATTGCGACCGACACGCGCTATGAGTTCGTGCAGGCGGATATCTGCGATCAGGCCCGCGTCAGTGCGGTGCTCGAGCGCTTTGCGCCGCAGGCGATCATGCACCTGGCGGCTGAGTCCCACGTCGACCGCTCCATCGATGGCCCGGCCGAGTTCATCCAGACCAACATCGTCGGCACCTATAGCTTGCTGGAAGCCACGCGCGCCTGGTGGCTGAAATTGCCGGAAGCGCAGCGCCAGGCGTTCCGCTTCCACCATATTTCCACTGATGAGGTGTATGGCGACCTGCACGGTGTCGATGATCTGTTCACCGAAACCACGCCGTATGCGCCCAGCTCACCTTACTCGGCGAGCAAGGCTGCGTCCGACCACCTGGTGCGCGCCTGGCACCGCACCTATGGCCTGCCGGTGGTGGTGACCAACTGCTCCAACAACTACGGGCCGTTCCACTTCCCGGAAAAGCTCATCCCGCTGGTGATTCTCAACGCCCTGGCGGGCAAGCCCCTGCCGGTGTACGGCAATGGCCTGCAGGTGCGCGACTGGCTGTACGTCGAGGATCACGCACGGGCACTGCTCAAGGTCGTGACCGAAGGTGAAGTCGGCGAGACCTACAACATCGGTGGCCACAACGAGCAGAAAAACATCGACGTCGTGCGCGGTATCTGCGCGCTGCTCGATGAGCTCGCGCCGCAGCACCCGGCAGGCGTCGCGCAGTACAGCGACCTGATCACCTACGTGGTCGACCGTCCCGGCCACGATCAGCGTTATGCCATCGACGCCAGCAAGATCGACAAGGAGCTGGACTGGACGCCCGAAGAAACCTTCGAGTCCGGGCTGCGCAAGACCGTGCAGTGGTACCTGAGTAACCTGGACTGGTGCCGCAGGGTTCAGGACGGCAGTTATCAGGGCGAACGACTGGGTTTTAGCGAGCCTAAAGACCTGATTGCCTGATCAGCACCCTTCTCGGCAGGCGCGCCTCAGGGCAGACTGTCGAGTCGCCACCACTTAATGAAGATTGCAGGGGAAGCCACGTGAACGTAGTCGCAACAAAATTGCCGGAAGTCCTGATTCTCGAACCCAAGGTATTCGGTGATGAACGAGGCTTTTTCTATGAAAGTTTCAACGCCAAGGCTTTTCAGGCTGCCACCGGCCTGACCCGCGAATTCGTGCAGGACAACCACTCCCGCTCGCAGCGCGGCGTCCTGCGCGGGCTGCACTATCAGATCGAAAATGCCCAGGGCAAACTGGTGCGCGTCACCGTCGGCAAGGTGCTGGATGTGGCTGTGGACATTCGTCGCAGTTCGCCGAACTTCGGCCAGTGGGTCGGCGTCGAGCTGTCTGCTGAGAACGCCCGTCAGTTGTGGGTTCCGGAAGGCTTTGCCCATGGCTTCGTGGTACTCAGCGAACACGCCGAGTTCCTGTACAAGACCACCGACTACTACACACCGTCTGCCGAGCGCTGCATCGCCTGGGACGATGCGGATCTGGCCATCGACTGGCAGTTCGACGGCCAGCCCAGCCTGTCGGCCAAGGATCAGCAAGGCAAGCGTCTGAAAGAAGCCGATCTGTTTGCCTGAGCCCACGCCCCAAGGCAGCCCGGCGTAATGTCCGGATGCCTGACAAGCCAGCGGCGGGCATAATACGCGCCTGATGCCCACGTCAGGATCGACCGGGTGTATCTGTTGCCTGCCACGGCGTGACCGCCAGCAGGCATCGTCAACCCTTCGGCGACGGCCAATCGATGACCATGACTCCCGCACTGCCGCGCCGCCCTCGCTGGCGCAGCCTCGCCCTTCTGGCACTCTGCCTGGCGCCGTTGCTGTGGCCGCTGGAACATCTGGCCGAACGTTATTACCGCAACGTGCTGGCCAATCAGAATCGCCAGACCCTGGACCTGTACGTCGCCAACCTGCTCGGCACCCTGCATCGTTACGAAACCCTGCCACAGATTCTCGGCGACCTGCCTGCCTTGCGCGCCGCACTGGCGGCGCCGGGCGACACACCCACCCTGGCGAACGCCAACCGTCTGCTCAGCGAAATCACGCGCCAGACCGGTGCCGATGTCATGTATTTGATGGACGCAAATGGCCTGACTCTGGCGGCCTCGAACTCGGAGCAGAAGGACAGCTTCATTGGCCGAAACTTCTCGTTCAGGCCCTACTTCATTGATGCACGGGCGGGCAGAACCGGGCGGTTCTTCGGCCTCGGCACGACCTCTGCCAAACGTGGTTATTTTTTCGCCGGCCCGGTGCGTGATGGTGAGCGGATCATCGGCGTACTGGTGGTCAAGGT
Organism: Pseudomonas sp. ICMP 10191; assembly: GCF_001467335.1. Lineage (NCBI taxonomy): Bacteria > Pseudomonadati > Pseudomonadota > Gammaproteobacteria > Pseudomonadales > Pseudomonadaceae > Pseudomonas > Pseudomonas sp. ICMP 10191. The sequence continues at coordinate 42,350 of NZ_LKGW01000068.1, read as the reverse complement.
TGATCTGGACCACACCGAAACCCTGTGGGGCAAGACGCCCGAGCAACTGCTGCTGACCGACCAGAACGGTGTGGTGATTCTGACGTCCAACCCCGAATGGCGCTTCCGGGCAACCCGCGACCTGACCGATGACGAGAAAAAAGCCATCGTCGCGATCCAGTCCTACCCGACCCGTGATCCGCGCCCGTTAAGGATCGATGAACACGCCTGGCTGACCCAGACCCAGGCCATCGAAGAAACCGGCTGGAACGTCAACATTCTCGCGCCTCGCGCCCTTGTCGACCGTCAGGTGCGCACGGTGGTGGCGATTGGCGGCGCAGCGCTGCTGGTGCTGATGTTGTTGCTGGGCCTGATGATGCAGCGTCGTCGTCATTATCTGGACCGCATCGCTTTCGAGGCCAAGGCGCGCCGCGAGCTGGAGATGCGGGTTATAGAACGGACCAGCGATCTGGAGGGGCTCAACAGCCGGCTGCGTCAGGAAGTGCTGGAGCGCGAACAGGCGCAGCAGGAGCTGGTGCAGGCCCAGGACGAACTGGTGCAGACCAGCAAATTGACGGCGCTGGGCACCATGTCGGCGAGTATCAGCCATGAGCTGAATCAGCCGTTGGCCGCCATCCGCAGTTACGCCGAAAACGCCGAAGTGCTGCTTGATCATCAGCGCACCGAGGACGCACGCGGCAACCTCAAGCTTATCAGCGAACTGACCGGGCGCATGGCCTCGATCATCGCGCACTTGCGCGCCTTCGCCCGTCGCGACCGCCACGCCCCTGAAAGCGTGGCACTGCAACCGGCGCTGGAAGATGCGCTGGCGCTGCTGGCCAAGCGGCGGCGCGCCATGGAAGTCGAACTGATCCGTGACCTGCCGGACGCCACGATCTGGGTGCAGGCCGGTGAAACCCGCCTGCGTCAGGTGCTCGGCAATCTGCTCGCCAACGCGCTGGACGCCCTCACCGAGAAAGGCCCGCCGCGCAGGCTGTGGATAAGTGTCGAGCAAACCGCCGAGGGCGTTAACCTGTACATTCGTGACAACGGCCCCGGTTTTTCCCAGGAAGCGCTGGCACGGGCTCGCGAGCCCTTCTTTACGACCAAGACCCGCACCCAGGGGCTTGGCCTTGGTCTGGCCATCTGCGATACGCTGATGCGCGCGCTGGGCGGCGAATTGCTGTTCGCCAACCATCCCAGCGGCGGTGCGCTGCTGACCCTGCGCCTGCGGGCCGGTGCTTCCGGAGCCAATCTTCAACCGCCAGAGGACCTTTCTGCATGAGTTCGGACACAGCCATCGACAGCCAGATTCAGGTGGTGCTGATCGACGACGATTCGCACCTGCGTCAGGCACTGCGTCAGACGCTGGACCTGGCTGGCCTGAACGTTCTGTCGCTGCCCGAGGCAACCGGGCTGGCCGAACGCATTGGCCGCGACTGGCCGGGCGTGGTGGTCAGCGATATTCGCATGCAGGGCATGGATGGCCTGGAGCTGCTCGACCAGCTTCACGCGCAGGACCCCGACCTGCCGGTGCTGCTGATCACCGGGCATGGCGATGTACCGTTGGCGGTGAAAGCCATGCGCGCCGGGGCCTACGACTTTCTGGAAAAGCCCTTCGCCAGCGACGCCATGCTCGACAGCGTGCGCCGTGCCCTGGCGCTGCGCCGTCTGGTGCTGGATAACCGCAGCCTGCGCCTGGCCCTGAGTGATCGCCAACAACTGAGCACACGCCTGATCGGTCAGTCGCCGCCGATCCTGCGTCTGCGCGAACAAATCGGCGCACTGGCCGGGACGCGAGCCGACGTGCTGATCCTCGGTGAAACCGGCGCAGGCAAAGAAGTGGTCGCCCGCGCGCTGCACGACCTGTCCAACCGCCGCAGCGGCCCGTTCGTGGCGATCAACGCCGGGGCGCTGGCTGAATCGGTGGTGGAAAGCGAGCTGTTCGGTCACGAGCCCGGGGCCTTCACCGGCGCGCAGAAGCGGCGTATCGGCAAGTTCGAGTTTGCCAACGGCGGCACGCTGTTCCTCGATGAAATCGAAAGCATGAGCCTGGACGTGCAGGTCAAGCTGCTGCGCCTGCTGCAGGAGCGCGTGGTCGAGCGAATGGGCAGCAATCAGCAAATCCCGCTGGACATCCGCATCATCGCCGCGACCAAGGAAGACTTGCGTCACGCGGCCGATCAGGGCCGCTTCCGGGCGGACTTGTATTACCGCCTGAACGTGGCCTCGCTGCGCATCCCGCCGTTGCGCGAACGGGGTGAGGATGCGCTGATGCTGTTCGAGCATTACGCTGATGCCGCGAGCATGCGCCACGGCATCCCCAAGCACGAACTCAAACCGGGCCAGCGCGCGCTGCTGTTGCGGCATAACTGGCCGGGCAACGTCCGGGAACTGCAGAACGCCGCCGAGCGCTTTGCGCTGGGTCTGGAACTGGAGCTGGAAGGCGCTGATACAGAACAGGCGCCACCACCGGGCGGGGGTTTGAGTGATCAGGTGGAAAGCTTCGAGCGCGCGTTGATCGCCGCCGAACTGGCGCGCCCGCACAGCTCGGTGCGCAGCCTGGCGGAGGCGCTGGGTGTGCCGCGCAAGACCCTGCACGACAAACTGCGCAAGCATGGCCTGACGTTTGGCGACAGCAGCGGAGCTTCCGATGACACCGATTGAGCCTGAACATGACGCAGCCCACGCACTGGAGCAGGTGCTGCACCACGATATTCCGCTGACCCGCGAGATGGGCATGCGCGTGATCGACTGGCACAACCAGACACTGCGCCTGCACCTGCCGCTGGCCCCCAACGTCAATCACAAGAGCACGCTGTTCGGCGGCAGTCTGTATTGCGGCGCAGTACTGGCGGGCTGGGGCTGGCTGCACCTGCGACTGCGCGAGGCCGGGATCACCGATGGGCATATCGTGATTCAGGACGGGCAGATCAGTTATCCACTGCCGGTACGCAGCGACGCCATCGTCCGCTGCGACGCGCCAGAGCTGGCGCAGTGGGACAAATTCATCGCCACCTACCAACGCCGAGGCCGCGCCCGCCTGACCCTGCACACCGGCATCAGCGAGCAGGACAGCAAAGAACAGGCTGTTCGTTTTGTCGGGCAGTTTGTGTTGCACCGGTGAGTGAGGCTGCGCGCAGTTGACGCACTGGTGAAACTTTCTCAGCCCCATATGCAGACCTGTGGGAGCGCGCTCGCCCCTGCATACTTGTATCAAGCGAAGAACAGGCCGTGCGCTTTGTCGAGCAGTTCGTGTTGCGCCAGTGAGGCTGCACGCATTGGATGCACTGTACGCAGACCTGTGGGAGCGAGCTTGCTCGCGAAGAGGCCGGTGCAATCTATGAAAATTCATCGTCTGAACCATCGCCTTCGCGAGCAAGCGAGACGTCGCCCGTCTCGCTCCCACGCCTGCCGGGCAGAGTCCTTGAAGCCAGCCTCAGGACTGCGCCAGCACCAGCAGTTTGTCGCGCCATTCGGCGTTGGCGGGCAGGGCCAGGAAGAATGGGTTGAGCAGCGATTCACGCGCCGGGTAGCTGAATGGCTGGCCGTCCAGTTGCAACACTTCGCCTCCCGCACCTTCAAGCACGCCCTGCGCCGCAGCGGTGTCCCATTGCGAGGTCGGGGCCAGGCGTGGGTAGCAGTCGGCGGCGCCTTCGGCCAGCAGGCAGAATTTCAATGAGCTGCCGATGTTGGTCAGTTGCAAATGGCCCAGCCCGTTCGACAGGCCGGCGAGCAAATGCTCCTGCTCCGGGCTGGAGTGGCGGCGGCTGGCGACCACGGTAAAGGTCTGCCCTTCGCCAGGCTGTGTGCGCACTGCGATCGGCTGGATGTGACCGACGCCATCGCTGCGCCAGGCACCCAGCCCGGCACCGCCGAAGTAGCAGCGGTTATTGGTGGGCATCGAGACCACACCGAATACCACGCGGCCACGCTCGATCAGCGCGACATTGACGGTGAACTCTTCACTGCCGGAGATGAACTCCTTGGTGCCGTCCAGCGGATCGACCAGCCACCAGCGCTCCCAGCTTGCCCGCTCGCTGAGGGGGATGTCTGCGTCCTCTTCGGAGAGCACATGAATGTCCGGATCAAGCGCCTGCAGACCCTCGACCAACACCTGATGGGCGGCCAGGTCAGCGGCGGTCACCGGCGAATCGTCGGTCTTGGTGGTCACGGTGACGTTGGCGCGCCAGAACGGCAGGATCACTTCGCCCGCCAGTCGCGTCAGTTCGATCACCGGCGCGAGCAGCGGATGTGGCAGGTTGTGCAACGAATCGGTCATGGCTGAAATAATCCACGCTGGGTCAGCAGGTCACGTGTGAGGTACAGCGCGGCCAGCGCCCGGCCTTCGCTGAACTGGGCATTCTGGGCAAGGCTCGACAGCTCGCGCAGGTTGATCCGGTCAACCCGGATCGGCTCGGGCTCGTCGCCCTCCAGCCGCTCTTCGTACAGGTCGGTGGCCAGCACCACCTGAATTTTCTGACTCATATAGCCGGGGGACAGCGACAGCTCGGTCAACAGTTCCAGCTCACGCGCACCGAAACCGGCCTCCTCCTTGAGTTCACGGTTGGCAGCCGCCAGCACGTCTTCGCCTGGCTCGATCAGGCCCTTGGGCAGGGACAGCTCGTAGGCATCGGTGCCGCCGCAATATTCTTCGATCAGCACAGCGTGATCGGCATCGAGCATGGCCACGATCATCACCGCCCCGGGGCCCGTGCCTTTGCTGGCCAGACGCTCATAGGTCCGCTCGACGCCATTGGCAAAGCGCAATTGCAGCTCTTCAACGCGGAACAGACGACTACTGGCGACGATTGCGCGGGCAAGTACGGTAGGTTTCTGACGCATGACAGGCTCCTTTACATGAACGAGGTACTATACCGAGCTTTTCCCGATGTCTGTGTCGGATATGCTTACCCGCTATCAACCCCCTGACGAGGCCAGAATGCTTTCCATGCCCTGGAGCGAAATCGATACCGTCCTGCTGGATATGGACGGCACGTTGCTCGACCTGCATTACGACGAACACTTCTGGATGCAGCACCTGCCGCAGCGCTACGCCGAACTGCACGGCGTCAGTTTCGCCATGGCCTGGCTGGAATTGAAACCGCTGTTCGAAAACAACGCGGGCACGCTCAACTGGTACTGCCTGGATTTCTGGAGCGCCGAGCTTAACCTGTCGGTCCGCGACCTGAAACGCGAAATCGCCCACATGATTGCGCTGCGCCCAGACGCCGAGACCTTTCTCGCGGCCCTGCAAAAGGCCGGCAAGCGAGTGATCATGATCACCAATGCGCACCGTGATTCGTTGTCGCTGAAGATGGAGCGAATCGAGCTGGCGCCTTATTTCGAACGCCTGATCAGCTCTCACGATTACGGTTTTCCCAAGGAAAGCCAGCATTTCTGGGACGCTCTGAAGGCCGAAACAGCCTTCGACCCGGCACGCAGTCTGTTTATCGACGACACCCTGCCGATCCTGCGCAGCGCTCGACACTTCGGTGTAGCCCATTTGCTGGCCGTCAGCCAACCCAACAGCCAAAAAGGCCCGAAAGACACCGAAGAGTTCGCCGCAGTGGACGACTATCGGGAGTTGATCAAGGGCGTGCTCGATCATTCAGCCTGAGCGCGTAGAATCGGCTGTCTGGACGGCTCATCGGAGTGAACATGGACATCAAGCAACTTAAATTTCTGATCGCCCTCGACGAGACGAGGCACTTCGGCCAGGCGGCTGCGCGCTGCAACATCACCCAGCCGACGCTGTCGATGCGCCTGCGCAATCTGGAAGAAGAGCTTGGCTTGCCACTGGTCAATCGCGGCCAACGCTTCGAAGGCTTTACCGCACCAGGCGAACGCGTATTGGCCTGGGCACGCACGGTACTGGCTGCCTACGACGGTCTGCAGGCTGAAGCGGCCGCCTGCCGCGGTCATCTGGTCGGGACGTTGCGCCTGGGCGTGGTGCCGCTGTCGAGCTTCGATCCGCTGCCATTGCTGCACCGGCTGCACCAGCTGCACCCCAATCTGCGCTTCGAGCTGTCGTCACTCAGCTCCGAGCAAGTGCTGGAACAACTGGCAAGCAATCGTATCGATCTGGGCGTCTCGTACCTGGAACGTCTGGACAATGAGCGTTTCGATTCGCTGACCCTGGACGACACGCGCATGGGCCTGCTGTACGACCGTCGGCACTTCACGTTTGGCGACGATCCCTTGAGCTGGGCCGATCTGGTCGAGCTGCCACTGGGCATGCTGACCAGCGGCATGCATTTTCGGCAGTCGATCGATCACAACTTCCATAGCCGCGGCCTGCAACCCAATCCGCTGATACAAACCGATGCCGTTCATCAGTTGCTGCAAGCCGTACATGGCGGTTTTTGCTGCGCGATCATGCCGCTGGATGGCGGTCTGGAAACGCTCACCGAACATTTGCGCCTGCATCCGATTGCCGACTCCCGGACTTTGGCCCGGCTGGGGTTGATCATGCGCCGCAGTGCGCCACGTTCGGCACTGGCTGAAGCCTGCTTTGCACTGGTAGCAGAAATACCGCGCTAGAGCGTTGATCGACGTCATCTATCGGGACATCAGCACTAGCGATTAGACGATTTCCAATAACGGGCCTAGTCTTGCAGATGTCATTCTGCCGGTATTTCAGCCCATGCCCGTTACGCGCAAGGTCAGCTCGGCGTCCTTTGCTACGCCAGCCCCCGAAGCAAGCCAGTCTTACAGCTACTCGAATCTCGAGGGCAAGGACTCTGCACGTAACGAACTTGCTGAAGAAGTGGCGCTGGCGATTGCCTACAACGGCATCAGCCAGGCGGTCATGCTGGTCAGCCCTACTGATCTGGAAGACTTTATCGTCGGCTTCAGCCTGGGCAGCGGCATCATTGCCTCGCATGACGAAATCTACGACTTCAAAATCAGTGGTTGCGGCTCGGCGATGCAGGCCGAGGTCGAGATCGCCAGCCGCGCGTTCTGGGAACTCAAGCAGCAGCGTCGGCAACTGGCTGGCACCAGCGGTTGCGGACTGTGTGGCGTTGAAGCCGTCGAGCAGGCACTGCCTGACCTGAAGGCGCTGCCCGGCGCGCCCCTGCCCCCGATCGAATGGCTGGAAGGCCTGCGTCAGCGCATCGGCGAGTTCCAGCCGCTCGGCCGCCATTGCGGCGCCGTACATGCGGCGGTGTTCATGGACGGTAACGGCCAGCTGTTGCTGGGACGTGAAGACATTGGCCGCCACAACGCGCTGGACAAGCTGATCGGCGCATTGATCCGTCAGGACATCCCCTTGGCAGGCGGCGTCGCCATCGTGACCAGCCGCTGCAGCCTGGAACTGATTCAGAAAGTATTGCGCGCCGGCATCCAGACCCTGGTCAGCCTGTCTTCGCCCACCGGCCTGGCCCTGCAATGGGCCCGCCGTCACAACCTCAATCTAATTCACCTGCCGCAGAAAAGTGCGCCGCGGGTCTATAGCCCTGCGATGGAGATTCAAGCGTGAGCACTCATCATCAAGCCGACAAGACACCAACCCCCCGCTACAAGCCGTACAAAGGTGCGGCAGGCGGCTGGGGCGCACTGATCAGCGTGACGCAACACTGGCTGGGCAGTGACAACGCGCTGAAGAACCTGCGCATGATGCTCAAGACCAACCAGAACGGCGGTTTCGACTGCCCGGGCTGTGCGTGGGGTGATTCGCCGGAAAGCGGCATGGTCAAGTTCTGCGAGAACGGCGCCAAGGCGGTGAACTGGGAAGCGACCAAGCGTCGTGTCGACCCGGCCTTTTTCGCCCGCTACAGCGTCAGCTCGTTGATGGAGCAGAGCGATTACTGGCTCGAGTATCAGGGCCGCCTGACCGAGCCGATGAGCTATGACGCGGAAACCGACCGTTACAAGCCGATCAGCTGGGACAACGCGTTTGCGCTGATCGCCAAGCACCTGAAGAACCTGCCCAGCCCGAACATGGCCGAGTTCTACACCTCCGGCCGCGCCAGCAACGAAGCGGCGTACCTGTATCAGTTGTTCGTGCGCGCTTATGGCACCAACAACTTCCCTGACTGCTCGAACATGTGCCACGAGGCCAGTGGCGTAGCGCTGTCGCAAAGCGTCGGCGTCGGCAAGGGCACCGTGACGTTCGAGGATTTCGAACACGCCGATGCCATCTTCGTCCTCGGTCAGAACCCCGGCACCAACCACCCGCGCATGCTCGAGCCATTGCGCGAAGCGGTACAGCGCGGCGCCCAGGTGGTGTGCGTTAACCCGCTCAAAGAGCGTGGCCTGGAGCGTTTCCAGCATCCGCAACACCCGGTCGAAATGCTCACCAACGGCGACCGCCCGACCAACACCGCTTACTTCCGCCCTGCCCTGGGTGGCGACATGGCGCTGTTGCGCGGCATGGCCAAGTTCCTGCTGCAATGGGAGCGCGAGGCGCAGGCCAACGACGCACCTTCGGTGTTCGACCACGCGTTCCTCAACGAACACACCGAAGGCGTGCTCGAATACCTGGCTGCCATCGATGACACGTCCTGGGACGCCATCGTCGAGCAATCCGGCCTGCCGCTGAGCGACATCGAGCAATCGGCACGCATGTACGCCAAGGGCAAGAACGTAATCATGTGCTGGGCGATGGGGATTACCCAGCACCGTCACTCGGTGCCGACCATCCAGGAAATCGCCAACCTGATGCTGCTGCGCGGCAACATCGGTCGTCCGGGTGCCGGCCTGTGCCCGGTGCGCGGTCACAGTAACGTGCAGGGTGACCGCACCATGGGCATCAACGAGCGCCCACCGGTGTTCCTGCTCGATGCCTTGGAAAAACGCTTCCAGTTCAAAGTACCCCGCGAAAATGGTCACAACGTCGTCGAAGCCATTCACGCCATGGCCGAAGGTCGCGCCAAGGTGTTCATCGCGCTGGGCGGCAACTTCGCTCAGGCCACCCCGGACAGCCATCGCACTGCCGAAGCCCTCAGTAATTGCGACCTGACCGTACAGATCAGCACCAAGCTGAACCGCAGTCACCTGTTCCACGGCAAGGACGCGCTGATCCTGCCGTGCTTCGGCCGTACCGACATCGACATCCAGGCCAACGGCCCACAAGCCGTCACCGTGGAAGATTCGTTCAGCATGGTTCACGCCTCCAACGGCCAGTTGAAGCCGTCCTCGAAGCAAATGCGTTCCGAGCCTGCGATCATCGCCGGTATCGCCAACGCTACGCTGGGCAAGGCGCCTGTGGACTGGTTGTGGCTGGTCGAGGACTACAACCGTATTCGCGACCTGATCGCCGACACCATCCCCGGCTTCAAGGATTTCAACGAGCGCGTCAAGCACCCGGGCGGCTTCTACCTGGGTAACGCTGCTGGCGCACGTCGCTGGAACACTGCGTCGACCCGCGCCAACTTCAAGTCCAATGCGCTGCCGCTGACTCTGATCAATGAACACGTCAGTTCAACCGGGCAGATCCCGGACCTGATCATGCAGTCGATGCGCTCGCACGATCAGTACAACACCACCATCTATGGCCTGGACGACCGCTATCGCGGCGTCAAAGGTCAGCGTGACGTGCTGTTCGTCAACGAAGCCGACATCATCCGTCTGGGCTTCCAGCCGGGGCAGAAGGCGGACCTGATTTCGATCTGGAGCGATAACCGCGAGCGCCGCGTCAAAGGCTTCACGTTGCTGCCATTCGATATTCCGGCCGGTCAGGCTGCCGCCTACTACCCAGAGGTCAACCCGCTGGTGCCGCTGGAAAGCGTGGGCGATGGCAGCAGCACGCCGACCTCGAAGTTCGTTGCCATCCGCCTCGAGCGCTCTGCAGAGTCGGCACGCATCCTCTAACGTCCCTNGCCCGTTTCTCTGGAAACGGGCCTTTCGCAAGTAACCTCAGACTCTCATTTCCGACTTAAGTTCCTTAGCCAAAACAATAACTTAGCAGTTTGTGTGGCAATCGTGTTACTCGTCGGAATTGCATTGCTACATTCTTCACTTGACACCAAGATCGCGCCGTCATCCCTATGAGATTCCATACATGAAGTATTCCTCGATACTGTTGTTGTCTCTTACCTTGATCAGCGGTGCGGCGTCTGCAGGCAACCTTGAGTCAGGCGTAGGCGGAGCATTGGGTGGGGTACTCGGTTCGGTCGTCGGTCAGCAGATCGGCGGCAGCACTGGTTCAGCAATTGGCGCAGGTGTCGGCGGCGCAGCCGGTGGCGCTGTAGGCGCAGACCGTCGCAACCGCACAGAAGCAGCCATTGGCGGCGGTCTGGGCGCTGCGGGCGGTAACGTGCTGGGTCGCAGCGTCGGCGGCAACACCGGCAGCCTGGTCGGCTCGGCGGTAGGTGGCGGCGGCGGTGCTGCACTCGGCAACTACATGGGCAACGAAAGCCGCAGCGATGATCGTCGTTATCGTGGTGGCCGTGATCATGGCCATCGCCCGAAGCACCACGGCCATCGCCGTCATCGTGACTGATACCACCGTCAGTNGGCCGCCCTTTAGCGGCCGGTTTTCATTTGTCTGTCGCAATGCAGGTTCAGGACTGGATGCAGAGCATCGTCCCCTTGGTCAGATCACTTTGTACGTGTAGTCAGTTGCCAGCCATGGCCTGCACCCACGTCCTGACCTGTGCGTACGGATAGTCCTCCAGCACCGCAAACCCGGTGGTGGCGCGGGCTTTGAGCTTGGTGAACAGCGGCACGCTGATGCCACACAGAAAACGCGTCAGGCAGTCAGCGCTGGGCCGCTGGCCGATATAGTCCTGGTGCTTGTGGATAAACTCGCTGCACAGGTGCTGAAAGTCCCGATTCGCCAGGGGCTCCAACGCGGGTGGTTCGGGCAGGTGGGCGACTTCGCCAAGGCAGACCGAGCAATGCCCGCAGCGCTCCGGCGCATTGTGATCACCGAAGTACCGCGCCAGCCGATGGGTCAGGCACTGGTCACTGGCGAACACGTCCAGCGTGGTGTGAATGCGCGCAACTTCAGTGGCTTCGTGATGAGCGAAATAATCGTGCAATTCGATGCTCAAGGCCTGTGCATCAAAGTCGCTGCGCAACAGGCTGTAAACCTCGGTCATCTGTTTGCTTTCAAGCTCGATCCAGCCTTTTTCCTGAAAGTAATCCAGCGCCTTGACCACCCGCCCGCGCTCGGCGCCGTATTGCTGGTACATCGCCTCGAAATCGACGGTGGCCCAGGTCCTTGCGCGGTTTGAAGTGTCGATCAGGGCTTGAACGAAGTCGCGTCGCTCCCCTTCGAAACGCGCCATCAGGTCTTGCGGCTGAAGCAGAAACTTGAAGCGGTACTCGGCGAAATACGCGTAGCGCGGCGCAATGATCCCGCGCAGTTCCAGTTGCACCAGCAGGGTCTTCAACGGTAATTGACGAATATTGCTGAGGTCGGCGAGCGGTCCGAGCAGAAATTCCCACTGCCCGTCATGACGCGCCCCAAGCAAGTCTTCCAGCACACGAGCAATCCCCTCGCGCTCCGGCGTATCGCCGTACACGAAGTTCTCCAGCACGTTGAGACTGTCGCGGTTGGCCAGCACCAGACAATCCGAAGCAGCACCATCACGCCCGGCCCGACCGATTTCCTGGCTGTAGTTCTCGATGGATTTGGGCAGGTCGAAATGCACCACGTTGCGAATGTCGCTCTTGTCGATGCCCATCCCGAACGCGATGGTCGCCACGATGCAGTTCAGATGGCCGCCCATGAACTGCCTCTGGATCGACTCGCGCTGATCATTGGGCAGCCCGGCATGGTAGGCGCTGGCGGGCAGGCCATGCTGTTCCAGGTGAGCGGCGATGTGTTCGGCTGTCTTTTGCAGGGTCACGTAAACAATGGTCGGCTGCCCGCGACGCTCGTTGAGCCACTCCACCAGCAGGCGTCTTTTGTCACGGCCACTGACCGGCTTGACCCACAGGTGCAGGTTGGCGCGGTAGAAACCGGTGGTGATGACGTCCTCAGGGGCGATGGCGAATTTGTCCTGCATGTCGATGATGACTTGCGGGGTCGCCGTGGCGGTCAGCAGCAATGTCTGAGGGATGTTGAATTCGCGCTGGTAGTCCGGCAGCTTCAGGTAGTCGGGGCGGAAGTTATGCCCCCACTCCGAGATGCAGTGCGCTTCGTCGACCACCAGCAGGGAAATCGGTACTTGAGCGATGAAATTGCGGAAACGCTCGTTCTTCAGGCGCTCGACCGAGATCATCAGAATCTTCAGCTCGCCGGAGCGTGCACGCGCCATCACATCAGCGATCTCGTCGCGGCTCTGCGCCGAATCAATGCTCGCCGCCGAGATACCGTGGCGGTGCAGGAAGGCAAGCTGATCCTGAATCAGCGCCAGCAACGGCGACACCACCAGCGTCAAATGCGGCAACATCAGGGCAGGCAATTGGTAACATAGCGACTTGCCCGAACCTGTCGGAAAGATCGCCGCAGCCGAGCGTCCGGCCAGTACCGCACTGATGGCAGCCTCCTGCCCCGGCCGGAACTGTGTGTAGCCGAATACCTGTTCGAGACGCTGGTGCATTCGCGGTCCATCCATCAGTCAAAAAACGGCCTCAACCTTAACGCGCCAGGCCTGATGCACATAGCACCAAAGCGTTGCAGAAACTCTACCCACCGGCCGATATCATTGTAATATCACCACCGAACATCGCTTGATCAGGAGCAGGAATGGATTCCCTACAGCAACCCGAGGACGACGGGATCATCCGCATTCAGCGCCTCGTGCCCGGTCAGGTCGATGTGGTGCTGGGCTCGCATCCACGCCGCAAGCGCGTCGATACGCCTCGCCGCTCACGCCCTTATGGCCTGTGGCTGGCGTGCCTTATTGCTGCAGCCTGCGTCGCCGGACTGATCACCTCACATGCGAGAGGTCCCAAAGCGCTGGCAGTACCGCCTGTTGTGCAGTCCGTACCTGAACCCGAGACAGTCGAGGCCGAGACGCAATCCGTAGCCGCAGCCGATCCTGCGCCCGCGCAGATTCGAAAAACCGCAGAGCTTGTGCCGATCGCGGCCACTGTGACGCCGCCCGCCCCCGTGCAGCCCTTGGATGACTGCATGAAAAACGGCAACGTCATCGATGAGGCGGTGGCGAACTGTCGATTCGGCCAGGTTCCTCGCCCCGCTCAGGCAGAATCGGCAACAGGCATGGTGTCTGCCGACTACATGGCCGATTTCAAGGCCAATGCTTCACGCAACTCCACGCGTTCGTCCAAGCCTTACAGCGTAGCGACGGCCTCCATCCGCGAAGCGGACGGCAGAAACCGCTACCGCGCGCAGTGGCGGATTTACGGCAACACGATCGATGGCGACAGCGTCTGCGAAAACTTCGCTATTCGTTCATTCGAACGGCGCGAGTGTCGCAAGGCCGCAGCGGTCAACTTCAGAGAACAGTGCCAAGAGTGGACCAAACGCGCGGCAAGAAACCGCGACGAGGACAGTAAAAACGCCCAGCAGCGCTATTGTGAGGTGACCACGAATTTCTCACCTTGAAAACAGGGCTGCGCGCTTCTGGCACAGCAGTTTCAGCGGTGTTTTCTACTTTCCCGCTGCATGGCCGAGCATCTGAGAATCCGTAAAAACGGACACATGTATAGCCAAAGGCTTACACGCAATGAAGCGAATGGCTATTTTGCACCTACCGTCAGAGCCGTAATATTGGATCCAACAACTGGCGAACAAGGAGTCCGCCAGGATCAGGGACGATCGACCATCGCCGGGAAGGCAGCCGACAGGGAGTTGGAATGGTCTTGGTACAAACCCGCTTCGGCGGGTTTTTTATTGCCTGCGTTTTTTGCCTCCAGCAGTCAAACCACCTCAAGATTTTCCTGACGCCAGATTTCCTGGTCTTCAAAGGCCCGTCCGAAGCTGAGCCCATGAGGTATAGCGAAAGGCTTACACGCGCTGGAGGAACTTGGCTATTTCCGACCCGGCTCGCGCTCCGTAGTATTGGATCCATCAAGGGGTGAACAGGAGTTCACCCGGATCAAGGATGATCGACCATCGCCTCGGAGGCGTCCGACAGGAAGTCGGGATGGTCTTGGAAAAACCCGCTTCGGCGGGTTTTTTGTTGCCTGCAGAAAAGCTTTGCGCCGTACGCCGCCCCGCTCACAGCCAACCGCTTAACGCTTACCCTGCTCGAAGCGCTCTTGCAGCAAGTGTCGTGCAGTACCCGCATTGACGTAATCCGCAATCAACTCACCAAGCTCGTCTGGCTTGAGCTTTTTGCCGTCCCGGCTGAACCGCGCCAGCGCCAGAAGTACCCGGCGTTTTTTCCTGAACACTTTTGCATTCGGCGCAGAAAACGAACGTGAGACTCGCTCGGGTAAAGGCGCATCGTCTTGCAGATGCAGGGTCAGAAACGTGCCATAGGCCACATTCAGCTCAAAATCAGCGATGTGCTGGATCGGGACGGGGGACTTCAGGTTTGCGAAGACAAAGTGATCGGGCGTGAGCAGCAGAGCGGTCTTGTCAGCACGCAGACACATGCGCAGCGCAAATGGCAGCAGCGTCAGCATGAACGCCGCCAAGATGCCGCCCGCTATCAGCATAGAGTTGCGCTTCTCGGTCAGCCCCTGGGGAAATGACAGCGCTTCGGCTATCAGATAAATACCCAGCCCCAGCAGAGGGGCGAGGAATAGTGTTAGCAACAGCCCCCGCAGGCGAGCGCCCTCATGCAGAACGACATCACCGCTTACCGTTTTCGCGCGGGCACGCAGTTCGGTCACCACCTCAGCATCATTTGTCACGTGATGCTTGATGAAGTCCTTGGTAAGACGGGTGCGCAGTGCCTGGGGATTAACGAAGTAATGGTCCATCGCGGCGCGCGCCTGGGCCGCCACTACCGGCCGGGTGCCGCTGCGGATCGCCTCGTCGGCAGCAACCTGCAGCGCGGCGATACGTTCGCCGTTTGACGGGTGCGTATCCGAGGGATGCGGCAGCTGGACGGCCATTTCTTCGTCAGGCAGCGTGAATGTCTTGCCGGCCAGCTCGTGCAGCACGCTGTTCGGCAGATCCTTGGTAAACACCTCTCCGCGCCTTGGGTTGGTGGCCCGCGTAATATGCGTGTAGATCCGCTCCTGCAAAAGCGGGTCGATGGCCGAAATGCGCACCAGCGCCGAGGCAGCCGATGTATTGCCTGCCAGACTCGCCCCTGCGGCATCGGCGGCCAGCTCACGCACGCGACTCCAGTGATTGACCGCGTGATCGAAGCTTTCCATGAAATACACGCCCAGCATGAACGCCGGACGCAGAATGGTGCGCTGTAGCCACCCGCTGACCATCATGTTTTCAGCGATCACCCCCAGGCTGCGACCGATGCCGTCGTAGATCGGCAGAAAGCGCAGGCTGTACTCGGTGTCTTCACCAGCGAAATGCGCCAGTTCGTGACCAATCACTGCACTCGTTTCAGCGGCATCGATCAGCCCAAGGTACAGGATCGGCACATGCAGAGTTCGCCCCTTGAGCACGGCGTCGGACGGCAGAAGGGAAACATCGCTCGAGGTGACGTAGAAGCCTTCGGTCATGCCCAGCACGATGTGATCAGGTGACAGCGCGCCAAGCCGTTCGGCCAGATCGCGAACATAGGCCCAGAGCACCGGTGCCTCTTCAGGCGTGACCTGCTGCCCCAGAACCTGCATCGCGGTGGGCTCGAACATGTGCAGCATGACGCCCAACTGCTTGCCCATCCGCCAGATCGAATACAGGCACGCAGCGACCAGCATCAGCACGACGATGATCAGCTTGAGTTCGCCCGCGGACATGCGCCCCACATGCCACAGGCCCAGGGCTTCGAAACAGAGGATTGCAGACACCGCCGCGCCCATGGCAACAATGTGCCCCACCAGGACGAACGGCAGAATCCGCCTGACCCTGCTGAAGGTGTGCAGCAATCGCTCGCGGGATTGACGTGCGCGTGCGCCGGCCCAGTTGAGCCCTGCCAGCCCGATGCCGCCGACCAGAGCCGCCAGCAGGCACAGCGCGATGACGGCGCGTGCCAGCCAAATAGTGACACTGCCCAGCACCACTACGAAATCGAGGCCCTGCTCTGCCTCATGGAGACGCGACAGAGCCTCCTTGAGGGTGATGTTTTCTCCGTCCATATCCATCGTTCGCGTGAGGGCGTCGGGCGACCTGGCAAGCCTTTCGAAATAGGGACGGGCATGCGCAAGGTCGGCCTGGATCTCGGTCAGGCGCTCGGTGTTTTCGACACTGCGCTGCAACTGCCAGACACCGATGAGGTTCAGGCCCAGAGGGAGCAGGATGAGTACAGCAATGAGCTTGTAGATTTTCATGAGGCAAGGCTCATAGAGGTGCGTCGCCGCTGGCTATCCTTAGCGCACACTAAGTCCGTCAGGCAAAACGCTTTTGGCGTCTGCGTGCATGCGCCCTGCCTTTGCTCGAGTACACGCGTGAGGGCGCTGGCGGCGTTATACCCTGATTTGCAAAATGATGTAACAAAGCTACCCGCCTGACCTGTGTCGACCCACCTGGATTCGCGCGCCTCAGCGCTCGCAGTGCCATCATTCCCCATCCAGAAAAAAACGCCTGTAAGGCGAGTCCGTACATTTACCCTCTTCAGAGCTTGGAAAACCTGCAAATAAGTTCATCTTTCTAAGCTTAATTTACCCCCCTGATCGGATCCAAATACCACCCCAAAGCCCTTTGAAATCAACACTTACAGTTACATTATGGGTGAAATTCAATACAATGATGGCTCATAGTCATCATTGCTTACTGTAACGAAACCGAGAAAATATCCACCGTCTGTAGGAACTTTCCTACTAAAAATAGTGCCATAGACCACACTGCTGGCTAGACGACATCTATATGCCAGCACGAACTCCTCCCTCATTGTGGCGGTGTGTCTCGCAGTGACACACATGGCAAAACCACTTCATGAGCAGGTGTGCAGTCGAGAAATTCGCAACTTTTCCCCGTCCCCGGTCTGATCCGGGAAACGGTCGTGAAGGGTTCAAGGACGATGTACCGATGACTCAGACGTTCGATATAGAAGCATTGATAAAGCTGCGCAAGCAGACGCGCGCTATCTCCGACGCGCTCAAGGTGCAGGCGTCCGACTATCTGTCGACCCTCGCGCTGTTGATACGCCCGCAGACATTCTTCGGTGAATACCTGCAGGGTGCGCAGCGCAGCAGCGGCCGCGAGACTCAGCACCATTTCAAAGAGCTCAAGGAGCTCTATGACCGCATTGCTTCGGCAGAGCCGTTCAAGCTGGTCAATGAACTGGAAGTGCCCCTGAACCTGATCAGCACGACGCCCGAGCTGTTCCCGCTCGAATACGACATGGTGTTGTCACAAAGCGGGCAGACCATTCGCATCACCAGTCCGGTGCGTTGGGTGGTGGGCTTCAACTCGTTCGATCTGGCGCAGTTTCGCAAGGTCATCAAAGACCCGAATCGCAGCAGCGCCGAGCTGTATCGCTACGTTGTGCATTATCTGGTGCTGTTCTACTGCCTGAGCAAGTCGCCGGGCATGAGCAGGCTGTTCGAAGGGCTGCGCTTCCCGGTCAGTTTCGAGCGATTGAAAGACTTCGGCGACCTGCCGTTCTGCGTGATCAGCTCACCGGTGCGCTCAGAATTGCCGGATGAATCGGTGATTCGCAACAGCACGCAGATCGCAGGCAATACCAGTTTCGAAGAATTGGTCGGACACGAAAACATTCTGGAAATGAACGATGAAATCCGTCAGCGTCTGCTGCTGACGATTGAAGGACTCTAATCGCGCCCGGCCTGCCACAGGCCCGGTACGCAAACGACTTGCAGCGAGTTGCTCGCACAGGAGATGACGATGGCGAAGAAGGAAAGTACCCAGCACAAACTTGACCGCGTTCGCGCGCCTCGGGTCCATATCACTTACGACGTGGACATCGGCGATGCTCAGGAAAAGAAAGAGCTGCCATTCGTTGTAGGCGTTCTGGGCGATTTCTCCGGCAACCCGCTGGAGCCGCTGCCCAAGCTCAAGGATCGCAAGTTCATCTTCATCGACCGCGACAATTTCAATGGCGTCCTGAAAGGCATCAAGCCGCGCCTGGCGTATCGCGTCGACAACACCCTGGCAAAAGACGGCACCCAACTCGGTGTCGAGCTGAACTTCAATGCGCTGGAAGACTTCGAGCCGCAGAACGTCGTGCGTCAGGTCGAGCCGCTGCGCAAGCTGCTGGAAGTGCGCAACAAGCTGGCTGACCTGCGTAACAAGATGGGTGGCAACGACAAGCTTGAAGAGCTGCTGATGGACGTGTTGCAGAACACTGAAAAGCTGAAAACCCTGGGCAAGGAGTTCGGCCGTGAAGCCGCCGTTCCTGCCACCGACAGCAAAGAGTAAGGAGGAGCCTGACGATGACCGATAAGCAACCCGTGACTCAGCAGGACAGCGCTCTGGTTGAAGTTGAAAACTTCGCCCCGCAATCTTCCCTGCTCGACAGCATCATTTCCGAAAGCCGCGTTGCACGCTCCGAAACCGAGCGCACCCGTACCCGCGATCTGATCGGCGAACTGGTGGCCCAGGTACTTGAAGGCGAAATGACGCCAAGCAAGGACCTGATTGCCGTGCTCGACGCGCGCATCGCCGAGATCGATTCGATGCTCTCCGAGCAAATGAACGAAATCATGCACGCCCGTGAGTTCCAGCAACTGGAAGCGTCCTGGCGCGGCCTGAAGTATCAGGTTGACCAGACCGAGACCAGCACCACGCTGAAGATTCACCTGCTCAACGCGTCGAAAAAAGACCTCGTGCGAGACCTCAAGGCGTCGTCCGAATTCGACCAGAGCGCACTGTTCAAGAAGATCTACGAAGAAGAGTACGGCACCTTCGGTGGTGCACCGTTCGGCATGTTGCTGGGTGACTACGAGTTCAACCGCAACCCGGAAGACATGTACCTGCTGGAAGAGATCTCTCACGTGGCAGCCGCCGCCCACGCGCCGTTCATCTCGGCGGCATCGGCCGAGCTGTTCGGCTGGGACTCGTTCACCGACATGGCCGGCCCTCGCGACCTGGCGAAGATCTTCGACACGGTCGAATACGCCAAGTGGAAGTCGTTCCGCGCCTCTGAAGACTCCCGCTATGTCGGTCTGACCCTGCCGCACGTGCTGGGTCGTCTGCCGTATGGCCCGGATACCACGCCCGTCGAAGAATTCAACTTCGTCGAAAGCGTCGATGGCCGTGACCACAACAAATACCTGTGGATGAACGCTGCCTACGCGCTGGGCACCCGTGTGACCGATGCGTTCTCCCGCTACGGCTGGTGCGTGGCGATCCGTGGTGTGGAAGGCGGTGGTCTGGTCGAAGGCTTGCCGACGCACACCTTCAAGACCGATGACGGTGAAATCGCGCTCAAATGCCCGACTGAAATCGCCATCACCGACCGTCGCGAAAAGGAGCTGTCGGACCTCGGCTTCATTCCGCTGGTGCACTGCAAAGGTACCGACTACGCCGCGTTCTTCGGCACCCAGTCGACCCAGAAGCAGAAGCAGTACAACACCGACATTGCCAACGCCAACGCGCGTCTGTCGGCGCAACTGCAATACATCTTCGCGACCTCGCGTATCGCTCACTACATGAAAGCGATCATGCGCGACAAGATCGGCAGTTTTGCATCGCGCAAGGATGTCGAGCTGTTCCTCAACAAGTGGCTGTCCAGCTACGTGTTGCTGGATGACACCGCCAGCCAGGAAGCCAAGGCCAAGTTCCCGCTGCGCGAAGCGCGTGCCGAAGTGTTCGAAGTTCCTGGCAAGCCTGGCGTCTACAAGGCCGTGACTTACCTGCGTCCGCATTACCAACTGGATGAACTGACGGCATCGCTGCGTCTGGTCGCCGAATTGCCGCAATCGACTCGCGGCTGATCCAACACTTAGCCAGGGAGGCAACATGAGTAGTCAACACAAGCTGTTGCCTTCATTGCTGGATCGATTGCTCGACGATCGTCCACATCAATCCGTGGAATCGTCATCGCAACGGTTGAGCTCGCTGGCCGATTACAAGGCCAGCATCGTTCGTGACCTGGAGATTCTGGTGAACACTCGCCAGTCTCTGGTCGCTAACGAGCTGGAAGGTTTCGCCAATCTGAGCGGCACCATCCTCGACTACGGTATGCCCGACTTCACCAGTAGAAGCGTGCTCGACCCACAGGATCGTCTTTTGATCCAGCGCCAGCTGGAAAAGGCCATTTCGGTGGGCGACCGACGCTTTCGCAGCGTGAAAGTCCAGTTGCTTGCACAACAGACCGGCCAACGCATGCTGACTTTTCGTGTGGACGCAGTACTGCGTCTGCAGGACATTTCGCGTCAAGTTTCTTTTGACGCCGTGCTGCAGGTCAACACTCAGGAATACAAAGTGCAGAACCTCAACTGATGCTCGACGATCTGCTGCCCTATTACGAGAAGGAACTCTCGCACCTGCGCTTTCTGGGCCAGGAATTTGCCGCTCAATATCCGAAGATCGCTTCGCGACTGCTGATTGAGGGCGACAACTGCGAGGACCCGCATACCGAGCGCCTGATCGAGGCGTTCTCGTTCCTGTCGGCGCGCGTGCACAAGAAGCTCGATGATGAGTTTCCGGAAATCGTCGAGTCGTTCCTCGAGGTGCTGTACCCGCATTACCTGCGCCCTACCCCGTCGATGTCCATCGTCGAGTTCAACATGGGCAAGCAGGAAAAGGTCACCGAGTCCTATCGTGTGGCACGACACACCGAACTGCACGCCAACCCGGTGGATGGCATCGTGTGCAAGTTCCGGACGTGCTACCCGGTCGAGTTATGGCCGATTGCCGTGCAGAGCGCGTCGTTCATCGAAATGGAACGCTCGGCGTTCAACGGCCACAGCGCAGACCTGATTGCGCGTCTGCGCATTGGTCTGACGGCCACCTCCGACGTGTTGTTCGGCAAGATGGAGATGGACAGCCTGCGCTTCTTCCTCGATGGCGAAAGCACGCTCATGCACCAACTGTATGAGCTGCTGTTCAACAACCTGGCCAAGGCCACGCTGACCTTCGAAGACGAAGGCCGCACTCGCGAAGTGGTGCTGCCAGCCGGTGCCTTGAAATCTGTCGGTTACGGTCTGGATGAAGGGCTGGTGGATTACTCGGAGCGCTCGTTTCTGGGTTACCGGTTGCTGCACGAGTACTTCACCTTCCCGGACAAGTTCATGTTCTTCGACCTGTCGGGCTTTGCGCGCATTCTGGCGGGCAAAGAGATCGCCAAAGTGGAGATCAATTTCTACTTTTCCGACTACGACCTGACGGACCGTCTGGCGCGCCTGACGCAGAACGTCAGCCGCAACAATTTCAAGCTCAACTGCACGCCGATCATCAACCTGTTCCGCCAGCAGGCCGAGCCGATCAAGCTGACCCACGTCCAGCATGAATACGCTGTCACGCCGGATGTGCGCCTGCAAAGCTCCGCCGAAGTGGTTTCGATCGATCGCGTGCGGCGGGTGAAGAAGATCAATGGCAATGACCAGGTCGGCACCTGCCATCCGTTCTTCGAACCACGTGGCGATCAAGGCCCGGGGCAGAGTTTCTGGATCGCTCGGCGCCGCCCTACGCAGAGCCGGCAAAGCGATGGCTCGAACATGTTCATCCGGGTCGTGGATCGGGATCTGGAACTGATCGATTCCAACAACGACACGCTCAGTATCCGTCTGACGTGCAGCAATCGCGACCTGCCATTGATGCTGCCTTTTGGCGGCGAGCGCGGCGATTTCAACATTCCGTCGAACTCGGTGATCAAGGACATCCGCTGCCTGCGCAAGCCGACGGCGACGGTGCGCGTGCCGCTGGGCAACGGCGTGATCTGGCGGCTTATTTCGCACCTGTCACTCAACCACATGTCGCTGGTTTCCAAGGGACGCGAGGTGCTGCTGGAGCTGCTGTCGCTTTACAACTACCGCAACGTGTCGGCGATCCGCAAGCAGATCAACGGGATCGTTTCGGTGAGCAGCGAGCCGGTCGTGGCACGCATCGGCCATCCGCGGCCGAACTTCGTGCGCGGCGTCGGCATCACGCTGAAGTTCGATGAAAGCCAGTACACCGGCAGTGGCGTGTTCCTGTTCGGCATGGTGCTTGATCACTTCTTTGGTCAGTACTGCTCGATGAACAGCTTTACCCAATTAACCCTTCGCACCTTGCAGCGCGAAAAGAGAGTGGTCCAATGGCCCCCGCGAACAGGCGATCAACCCCTGGTCTGATCGACCAGGCAAGGGCTGAGCCGCACCGATTCGAATTTTTCCAGTTGGTGCGTTTGCTTCGCCTGCACTACAGCAGGAACGGGCGTATGGACCTGGAAACCAGGCCACACGAAGACCCTCTGCGCTTTCGTTCGCAGCTGTCGCTGAACTTCCCGGCCAGTGAAGTCAGCGACCTGCAGTTCGAACGCGAAGGCAAGCTCTCGGCGGCAGGTTTGCCGCTGTCCGAAGTGCAGGTCACGTTCATGGGCCTGGTCGGTCCTTCGGGCGTGCTGCCGCGCCCGTACACAGAGCTATTGATCGACCGACATATTCAGTATCGAGACGACGCTGCACATGCGTTTCTGGATATTTTTTCGCATCGCATGACCACGCTGTTTTACGAGGCGTGGCAGAAGTACAAGTTTTACATCGAGTACGAGCGCAACGGCACCTCGAACTTCGACCGTTATCTGCTCAACCTGGTGGGGTTCGGTCCAGAAGGCCTGAAGCAGAAGTTCGACAAGGGCGAGTCTCCGCTGCGCCGCGAACTGTTCAGCTACTTCTCGGGGATGTTCGCGCAGAAGCCGCGCAACGCCCTGAACCTTGAGGTCATGCTGAGTTTTTACTTCTCGCTGCCGTTCAAGATCCAGCAATTCGCCGGACGCTGGCTGAAGCTCGACAGCAGCCAGTGCACGCAGTTGGGCCGCAAGAATGCAGTGCTGGGGCAAAGCGCTGTGGCCGGCAATCGCGTCTGGGATTACCAGTCGTGTGTACGTATCGAAATGGGTCCTCTGGAACTGGCCGATTACCAGCGTTTTCAGCCGGGCACCGAGGATTACCAGAAGCTTGTTGAACTGGTGCGTTTTTACATCGGTGCCGAACTGGACTTCCAGATTGCGCCGAAGCTCAAGCGCGAAGCTGTACCCGTGGCCCGTCTGGGTCGCCAAGGCAATGTATCGCTGGGCTGGCTTGGCTGGCTCAAACGCCCCGGTGTCGACGTGGAGCCTTCCCGTTGCGCCGTTTTCCATATTCCTTTTGATGGGGTCTCCCTGTGAACCTGAAGTCCCTGTTCGCCAAGCTGAACGAAACGAGCCGCACTGCCACTGAAAGCGCTGCTGCGCTGTGCCTGTCGGAGAACCATTACGACGTTGAAGTCGAGCACTTGCTGCTGCAATTGCTCGATAACAACGACAACGATCTGCCAGTGATCCTGCGCCACTACGATGTGGTGCCTGATCGCCTGCAGGCACAGTTGGTCACTGCGCTGGGGACGTTCAAGAAAGGCAACACGCGGACGCCTGCACTCTCGCCGCACATCACGCGCATGATCGAGCAGGCCTGGGTGCTGGCATCGATCGAGTTCGGTCAGTCACAGATCCGTACCGGCCATCTTGTGCAGGCCTTGCTGGATGACGATGCACTGCGTCGCGTGGTCATCGGCTCGGCGCCGGAGCTGGAGAAGATCAACGCTGACGACCTGCGCCTGAACATGAGCGCACTGGTCGAGGGCAGCCCCGAGACCAAGCTGAGCAAGCCACTGGCGAACGCCGACGCCAGCACGGGCGCCACCACCAAAGGCAACGGCAAGACGCCAGCCCTGGACCAGTACACCGTCAACCTGACCCAGAGCGCTCGCGATGGCCGGATTGACCCGGTGCTGGGACGCGAATTCGAAGTGCGGCAGATGGTCGACATCCTGACCCGCCGCCGCCAGAACAACCCGATCCTGACCGGTGAAGCCGGCGTCGGTAAAACAGCCGTGGTGGAAGGCCTGGCGCTGCGCATCGTGCAGGGCGACGTGCCGTCGGTGCTCAAGGGCGTCGCCATTCACACGCTGGATCTGGGCCTGTTGCAGGCCGGTGCCGGGGTCAAGGGCGAGTTCGAGAACCGCCTCAAGTCGGTCATCGAAGAAACCAAACGCAGCCTGCACCCGATCATTCTGTTTATCGATGAAGCCCACACGCTGATCGGTTCGGGCGGGCAAGCCGGGCAGAACGATGCCGCCAACCTGCTCAAGCCTGCCTTGGCGCGTGGCGAGCTGCGCACCATCGCCGCCACCACCTGGGCCGAGTACAAAAAGTATTTCGAGAAAGATGCCGCACTGGCTCGACGCTTCCAGGTCGTGAAAGTCGAAGAGCCTGACGAAGACAAGGCCATCCACATGCTTCGCGGGCTGCTGGCGAAGATGCAGGAGCACCACAAGGTCACCGTGATGGACGAAGCGCTGGTGCAGGCCGTACGCCTGTCCAACCGCTACATCACCGGCCGCCAACTGCCGGACAAAGCCGTCAGCGTGCTCGACACCGCTTGCGCACGCGTTGCCCTGGGCCAATCGGCACAGCCGGGAGCGCTGGAAGACTGCAAGCGTCACATCGACAACCTGAACGCGGAAATCGCCGTACTGGAGCAGGAAACCGCCAAGGGCAGCGACCACGCTCGCCGTCTGACGGCCCTGCACGAAGAGCTGAAAGCCGAACAGGAAACCCGCGAGTCGCTGGAGCAACAGTGGAAGCGCGAGCTGGAACTGGTCGAAAAACTTGGCGCACTCAGCGTTCCGGAAAGCGGCGAGCCTGATGCCGGGCAGATTGCCGCCGTACGCGCCGAACTGGCCAGCGTGCAAGGTGAGCAACCGCTGGTCCATGCACTGGTCGATGGCGGCACGATTGGCGAAGTGATTTCCGGCTGGACCGGCATTCCGCTGGGCAAGATGCTGCGCGACGAAATCGACACCGTGCAAAGCCTGCCCGCGCTGCTGGGCGAACGCGTGCTGGGTCAAGACCATGCACTCGAAGAGATCGGTAAGCGCATCAAGATTTCCCGTGCCCGCATGGAAGACCCGAACAAGCCGATCGGTGTGTTCCTGCTGTTGGGCCCGAGCGGTGTCGGCAAGACCGAAACGGCACTGGCCCTGGCTGACACGCTGTATGGCGGCGAACGTAACGTCATTACCATCAACATGTCCGAATACCAGGAAGCACACACCGTCTCCAGCCTGAAAGGCTCACCGCCTGGCTACGTCGGTTATGGCGAAGGTGGCGTGCTCACTGAAGCCGTGCGCCGCAAGCCTTACAGCGTGGTACTGCTCGACGAGGTGGAGAAAGCCCACCCGGATGTGCTCGAGCTGTTTTTCCAGGTCTTCGACAAAGGCGTGCTGGACGATGGCGAAGGTCGCGAGATCAACTTCCGCAATACCGTGATCATCCTCACCTCCAACACCGGTACTGACCGCATCATGCAGTGGTGCCTGAACACCGAGCAGAAGCCGACCCCCGATGACATCGTGGAAGGCCTGCGCGACGAGTTGAATCAGGTATTCAAACCGGCCTTCCTGGGGCGCCTGACCATCGTGCCGTATTACCCGGTGCAGGACGCGATTCTGGAACGCATCGTCGGCCTGAAGCTGGAGCGCATCCGCAAGCGTTTCGAGCGCAATCATCAGGCGGTGCTGCGTTACGACGAAGCGCTGATCAAGGCTATCGCGTCGCGCTGCACGGAAGTCGACAGTGGCGCACGCAATATCGACAACATCCTGTCCAAGACCCTCATGCCGGAGCTCGCTCAGCGGGTGCTGGAGCGGATGGCGCAGGACAAGCCGATTCAGAGCCTGACCATCGACCTGGGCAGCGATGGCGACTTCGCTTACACCCTGACCTGATCGATCACCCCATAGGTAAGACGTGATGAATAAAAGACTTCAAGGCAATTGTTCC
The DNA here is from genome assembly GCF_001467335.1 of Pseudomonas sp. ICMP 10191. Taxonomy (NCBI): domain Bacteria; kingdom Pseudomonadati; phylum Pseudomonadota; class Gammaproteobacteria; order Pseudomonadales; family Pseudomonadaceae; genus Pseudomonas; species Pseudomonas sp. ICMP 10191. The sequence goes on along the minus strand of NZ_LKGW01000068.1, from coordinate 16,509 downwards.
TCGAAGCCAGCCTTGGCAAGGTGCCTGGCTGTTCTGGCAATGATGATGGCTCTGTCCGCCTGCGGCGTGACAGACCGCGTCGCCAAGCGCATGGATGACACCTGGGCTGGCGACATGATGTTCGGTGACAACGAAAAGGTCATCCTGACCACTGACGGCGGCAACCAGCTCAACCCTGACGAGTACGGTAAACCGCTGTCGGTGGTGGTGCGCGTTTATCAGCTGTCCTCTCTGGAGCGCTTCGAGTCGATCAACGCCGACACCCTCTGGGATGATCCGCAAAAGGCTCTGGGCAACACCCTGGTCGAAAGCCGGGAGCTGATTCTGTTGCCTGGCATGGGCCAGACCGATCAGTGGCCGCTGAACCCGAATGCCTCGTATGTGGGCATCGCGGCGTTCTTCCGCACCGACGTCGACAGCCGCTGGAAGGTCGCGTTCGACGCCAACACGCTGCGCAAGGACGGTATCTGGTTCTCGTCCGACGGCGTGCGTGTGCTGGTGGATAACAACTACATCCTCGCGGTGCGTGGTGTGGACGTGCTGAACAAACTCAAGACTGAAGAGCAGTTCAACAAATCCAATTCGATTCCCGAACAACCCGCCAGTAAAAGTATGACCGAGCGCGCGCAGGACGCAGCTGTCCAGCAGGTTCAGGACTCGGCCGGCAGTGCTGCCAAAAAGGCAGCAGACTCACAATTCAATTCTCTGTTGGAAGGCGCCAAATGAGTAAACAAAGCCGCGTGATGTGGTCGGAAGGCATGTTCCTTTTGCCGCAACATTTCCAATATCAGGATGAGTTTCATCAACATCAGCTTGCTGAGTCGACGCTGCGCTCCACGCCCTTTCACTGGGGCGTGCAAACGCTGGAAGTCGACGTCGAGGCGCTGGCGACAGGCTCCCTGCAACTGAAGCGTCTGAAGCTGGTGTTCCCGGACGGCAGCCTTTACGACGCACCGCAGCACGACCCGCTGCCCGCCGCCCGCGACCTGAAAAACCTGATCAAAGGCGGAGAAATCAAGGTCTACGCGGCGCTCAAACTGCCTGAGCCCTTTGGCCTGAATTACGTTGAAGACGGCCAGGAACAGAAGAGCGCGCGACGTTTTCGCAAACAGTTCGACACCCTGCCGGACCTCAACGAAGGCGATCTGGAAAACGAAATCACCAGCCTGCGCCTGAACGTGGTGATGCTGGTCGATGGCGACAGTCTGGATGGCTACAGCTACTGCCCGATTGCCCGACTGGCACGCAACAGCATCGGCGGCTTCAACCTGGATGCGCATTTTGTGCACCCGACGCTGCACGTGGGCACCCACGAGACGCTGGTCGGTCTCGGCAGACGTTTGATCAGCGTGCTGCAAGCCAAGAGCAAGGCGCTTTCAGGCCGCCGCCGCGAGCGGGCTGACCAGATCGCCGAGTTCGGCTCCAGCGACGTCACCTTGTTCTGGCTGCTGAATACGGTCAACCGCGCCTACCCGCAACTGGCTCACCTGCTGGCGCATCCACGCCTGCACCCGGAGCGTCTGTATTTGTTTCTGGCGGAACTGGCGGGTGGTTTGCTGACCTTCTCGCTGGACACTCAGCTCACCGACATCCCCGATTACGATCATCAGGACCCGGCGGCCTCGTTGGTCAAGCTCGACGAACTGGTTCGTCTGCTGCTTGAAAACGTGATTCCGAACCAGTGCATCGTCATCAACCTGAGTCAGGTCCGGCCTTCGTACTGGCAGGGCCAGTTGCTGGACCCCCGCCTTACCGAAGCCGACTTTTACATCTCGGTGCATGCCGACATGCCTGGCTCCAGCCTGCTGGAACTGGTGCCACGTGCGTTCAAGGTCGGTTCGCCGGAAGACATCGAAGTGGTGGTCAACAGCGCCATGCCGGGCGTCACGCTGAACCACTCGACGCGTCTGCCAAACGCCATTCCGGTGCGCCTGGACAACCATTACTTCTCCATCGAGCCGCATGGCCGCGTGTATGAACGCATGATGGAAGCCCAGGCCATTTCCTTCTACGCGCCCAGCGCGTTTACCAATCTCAAGCTCGAACTGTTGGCGGTGCTTAAATGACTGAAGCCGTGATGCAAGGTGCCGCTACGGCCGCAACCGAAAAACCTACGCTCAAAGACCTGGTACGTGACTTCATCACCATGGCGCTGATTGTCCGTCGCGGCCGCCAGGCGATCTCGGTCACTGCCTTCGAATCCAGTGTCGATACCTTTTTCGCCAACCTGGAGCGTCAGGCGCGCAGCGCCAATTACAGCGTCGAACAGGTCAAGGACGCCCAGTACGCACTGTGCGCATTCCTCGATGAGAGCGTGCTGCGTTCGGGTGACAACGACATGCGTCGCCACTTCGAAATGGAGCCGTTGCAGTTCCGTTATTTCGGGGTTCACCTGGCGGGCGAAGGCTTCTTCGAGAAAATCGAACTGCTGCGCGCCGACGTGAAAAAGAACCTGGATGTGCTTGAGGTGTATCACCTGTGCCTGGCACTGGGTTTCGAGGGCAAATTCGGGCTGGGTCAGAAAGACCAGTTGCGCTACCTGGCCAACACGCTGGGCCAGGACATCGCACGCTACCGCAAGACGCCAAAGGCGCTGTCGCCTGACTGGGCACTGCCTGACCAGGTGTCGCAAATGCTTCGCCATGAAGTTCCGGTATGGCTTTACCTGGTGCTCATCGCCCTCGTATGCCTGGGTGTCTATCTGACGCTTGACTGGTTGCTGGGCAAAGACGTGGCCGCGTTGGCCGAACAAATCAGCCAACTGTTCAATGCTTGAGTCCCGATCAGGTAACCGAGTCAGGAAGACATGAAGACATTACTGCGCCTGTTAAAAAGTTTCTGGTTCCTGGTCCCGATACTGTGGCTGATCAGCCTGGCTGTCTGCTGGTTTTTCGCCCCAAGGATCAGTTGGCTGCAAGGCTACACGCTCGAAGCGATGGTGATCATCAGCGCCTTCTACCTGCTGCTGATCGTACTGCGCCAATACCGGCGGATTCGCACCGAACACAACCTCGAGAATCTGGTTCAGATCGAAGTTGACCGCTCGCTGAAGTCCACCGGCGAGTTCCGTGATCAGCAGGTGCTGCGCGACCGCCTCAAGCATGCCATTGCCATGCTGCGCACCGATCGTTCGGCAGGTGGTGGCGGCTCCTCGGCGCTCTACGATCTGCCCTGGTATCTGGTCATCGGCATGTCCGCAGCGGGCAAGACCTCGTTGCTGACCCGCTCCGGCCTGTCCGCCAGCATTGCCAGCAGCGCCAATGACACGGAAAGCGGCACCCAGCACTGCGATTGGTACTTCAGCCCTGAAGCCGTGATGATCGACACCGCTGGCCGCTACCTTCGCGACGATCAGTCCGCCAGCGAATTCGCGGCGTTCCTGCGCATGCTCAAAAAGCAGCGCAGCAAGGCCGCCGTCAATGGTCTGGTACTGGTGGTCAGCCTGCCGGAGCTGTTGGCCGCCTCTTCCGCCGAACGAAACGAAATGGGTGCGCGCCTGGTCACGCGCATCGAGGAATACACCGATTGCCTGGACGCCAATCCACCGATCTACCTGATGCTGACCAAGACCGACCAACTGCCCGGCTTCAACCAGGCCTTCGACGGCATGGACCTGAACGAGCGCCAGCAGCCGCTGGGCATGACGTTCGGGCTGAACGAGATCAACACCGAAAGCCTGCGCACGGTGCTCGATCGTAAGCTGGCGAACTTGCAGGCGCATGTCAGTCGCCACGTCGATGCACAGATTATCGCGCTGGGTGCCGATGCCAACAGCGCCCTGCTGAACTTCCCCAACTACTTTGCCGAGCTGTCGACGATCCTCGAGCAGTTCCTGCAGCATTTCGCGCGCAGTAACGTCAACGGTACTCAGTTGTTGCTGCGCGGCCTGTATTTCACCAGCGCCCTGCAAACCGACAAGCAGCTGACACCGGTGTATGAAGACGAGCTGTCAGAGTCGTTCGTCCTGCGGCCGGCGAAGCCATACGGTGCAGTGGAGGAAGAGGAAGAAGAACACCGGAAAATCAGTGATCGCAGTTACTTCATCACCGATACCTTCCGCCGCGTCATTTTCCCTGACCGTGACCTGACCCTGTACCAGTCACGGCATGGCCGCGACCGCTCGATTGGCCCGATCGTCATCGCTGCGGCGCTGTTCGCCGGGCTGGCCTTCATCGGCTGGCAGGCCCTGTCGTTCCAGAAAAACCGCGAGTGGCTGGCCAACATCAGCCAGCAGTTGCGCGAACTGGAGCAGTCCCCGGACCGGGCACAACGCCTTGCCTCGGGCCAGGGCCTGGAGCTGCTGCGCAATCAGCTGGCAACCATCGAGAAATACCGCACCAAGGGCGTACCGCTGCAACTCAGCGGCGGCCTGTACCGTGGCGACGATATCTACTTCGCCACCCAGACCGCCTACTTGCAGCAACTGCGCACCCAGGCGTTGGAGCCGATCACGCTGAAACTGCAACTGCAGATGCGTGAATTCAACGAGTTCGCCAAAACCATGGACCCGCAGTATGGCTTCGGGGCCGCTCCCGCCGGTTCCGACAGCAAAACCGGCAAGGCGCGTGCGCAAGGCCGGAAACTGCTGGACCGTGGCGCTCGCAACGTCGCTGCAGGCCGTCCGACAAGCCTGAGCAGCATTCCGCGCAGCACCGGCGACGTGACCAATCGCCTGACCGGCGCCGCGAGAAACACGGCCAGCCAGACACGCAGCGAGGCCATCGCCGCACTGCGTAACCCGGCCACCGCAAACGATGCGGCCGAGTTGTCGGCCACCACGGGCGGTTTGTCGCTGTCGGAGGAGATGCTCGGACGACTCGATGAACGGCAGGTGGCATCCATCATCGAGTCATACAACGCTCTCAAGCTTTATCTGATTCTGACTCAGCCGACCACGCACCCGGAAACCGAGTTCGTCAACGCGGCGTTGCCGGTGGCCTGGGCGGATATTTCCAGCGAGGCCAATCCGATCAGCGACGACGTCATCGAGGACAACTCGCCGGTCTACGTACAGTTGCTCAAGAACGGCGACGCGCCGGCCATGCCACGCAATGAGCAGTTGATCGACGAGACCCGCAAGAGCCTGAAGTTTTTCATGATCTCCAGTTCGCTGGTGGACCGTGAATACCTGCGCCTGCAACTGGAGTCCAGCCGTCAGTTTCCCGCTATCGGCCTGAATGATCTGGTGCCGATGCCGGGTCGTCAGTTGCTGTACGGTTCGGAAGCCGTGCCTGCGATTTTCACCCGTCAGGGCTGGGAAGAGTTCGTGAAGCCGGAGCTGATCAAGCTGGTGTCCGGCAATCTGCGTAACGAATCGGACTGGGTGCTCGACGGTGAAGGCGGCGACAGCGTGGTGCAGAAAGCCAACTTCGTCCGTGAGTTCATGTCCCGTTACAAGCGTGACTACACGCAGGTCTGGTACACCATGATCGACAGCGTGGGCGTGCGTCGCTTCAGCGACATGGCCAACGCCACGCAGCAGTTGTCATTGCTCAGTGACGTGCGCAATTCGCCGGTCAAGCTGCTGCTCGCCGCCGTCAACGACAACACGCAATGGGACGTCCCTGCTGTTCGCGAGGCGCAACAGACCGGGGTCAAGCGCGACGATGGCTTCTGGGGCAAGGTCACCGGCATCTTCGACAACAAGGAAGCAGCGGCCAGCGTACTGGTCTCGCCGCTGCCTGCGGTGGATGACGGCAGTCTGGCCAAGCGCTTCGAGCCTGTATCGCGGGTTTTCGCCACACAGAATGCCGAAGGCGCCGACAGCACCATCATGGATCGCTACCTGGCAGCACTGCGCAAGCTCAAAGTGCGAATGAACAACATCCAGCGCTCGCAGGATGTCGGCAAGAGCAGCAAGCAGTTGATCAGCGAAACCCTCGAAGGGCAGCCGAGCGAAGTCACCAACGTGCGTAACTACGTTGAAACCACGGTCGATACCAGCCAGGGCGGGCTTTCCACTTCGCTGCAAAGCCTGTTCAGCCTGCCGATTCAGTTCGCCTGGGAAACGCTGCGTGATCCGGCTGGCGAACAGATCGCCAAAGCCTGGGCCAAACAGGTCGCCAAGCCTTGGGAACAGGTCATGGCTCACCGGTACCCGATTGCTGCGGACAGCCGCAACGAGGCCTCGGTGAAAGACCTGCAGCGTTTCGTCGACCCGGAGTCGGGCCTGCTGCCCAACTTCAAACGCAATGAAATCGGCAATCTGTCCGATGGCGAAGGGCTCGGCATGGGCAGCGGTGCCAAGGCGGCGCCGCTGGTCAACCCGAAAATGGTCAGCAACATCGACAAGGCCAGTTCTCTGGGCGAAGTCATCGCCAGCCTCTCGGACCGCGACAACGGTTTCGAGATCATGCTTGAGCCGTCGGCCTACTTCACCGATATCATCTTCACGCTGGATGGCCAGGAGCAGCACTACCGCAACGGCAAGACCAGCTGGAGCCGCTTCTCGTGGCCTGGCACTACCACAGCGCCAGGCGCACGCCTGGATGTAGTCACCCTGTCCGGCGAACGCATTACCGTGTTCGACTACACCGGCCGCTGGGGCCTGCTGCGCATGAACGACAGCGCACGCGTCGCTGACCTTGACGGCATCCAGCAGAGATTCAGCTGGAACACGGCCAAAGGGCCGGTCAGTCTGGTGGTACGCAACTATGGCGGCGTGAAGCTGACCGACCTGGCCAACGTCAAGGCGCTAAGCGCGCTTAACGCAACCGATGGGCGGACCAAGTGAGGATGCACATGCTGGATCTGGAGGGCGGTCGATGATTGGCTGCTTCGGAAAAGTGCCCGCGAGCGCAGATTTCGTCAGCCTGCATGGTGCCAGCGACGATGTCTGCGAGTTCGATGCATGGCTGCAGGGCGCTCTCGCCGACATGCAGCACCGCGAAGACTGGCGCACGCTGTTCGATCGATTGCCCGTGTGCTTTTTCAGCTACCGGGCACGCAGCGGCAACTGGCTGGTGGGCGGTTTGATCAGTTCCAGGGACTCAAGCGCTCGGCGTTATCCGTTCTTCATCTTTCAAACGGTGAAGTCCAGTGACGCCGGGCTGTTTGTGAACCCGTTCACCCTGAGCGAACTGTTCGCCGGGCAGATCAAACCGCTGCTGCACATGGCCGCGCAAGGCGAAAGCACGGCGGTGCTGTTCGAACGCATCAGGGCCTTGCGACCGCTGCAAGGTCAGGATTTCGAGCTGTTCAGGCGTGTGCATGAGAAGTTTCTGGTGAACTTCACCCTGCGCGACATCGCGACCTCGCTGGAAAGCTCCTACCCGGAGTTCATCAGCAACGCCGTGCTCACCAGGCTGCAGGCGCTGAGCCGCCCATCGTCCAAGGCACCCGTTGGTATTTCGCTGCCACTGCCGGCAGAACGAGGCTTGAAGAACCCGACAGCCGATCTGTGGGTCAACTGGCTGACACGCATCGAACCGAACAGGGCGGTGCCGCAGATCAGCATTCTGGCGGATGATTTCATGCGCCCCCGGCTGTTCTGCTTTGCATCCCGCAACACCTCCGGCGTGTACCGGGTGGTGACGGGCGTGAGTGAGCATTCGGAGAGTTATGACGTACTGGCACCCTTCGACGCGTTCGACGAACACCACCGAGGCCATGTGTTTCCAGACATTGACCGCCCTCTTTATGACGTTATCGACCGCTTTGTCGATGTGCTGGATTTGAAGCCCGTATGAACAAGATCAAATACTACTTTTTGCGCTACCAGCCCTACGTTCTAGGGGTCTGTTTTTTCCTGGCGATCTTTATCGTCTGGAGCATCGGCCGTGCCCTGGGCTTCAGCTCGATGAACAGCCTGCTGACGGGGATCGGCCTGTTTCTGCTGTTGTCGGCAGCCTATGTGCTGTTGCTGTATCGAGGCGTATCACAGCACCAGAACCTGGAAGGCCTGCTGCGTGACGACGCCGACCAGGCGGTGCTCAACGCCAGCCCGGCGGACCGTGAAGAGGTCAGCCTGCTGCGCGAGCGCCTGCTGCAAAGCCTCGAGCGCCTGCAGAGCAACAAGCCGAACGGCAGCAACTCCAAGGACGCGCTATACGCCCTGCCCTGGTATCTGGTGGTCGGTCAGCCCGCAGCGGGCAAAAGCACCATGCTCTATCAGTCGGGCCTCAACTTCCCCTACGCAGAACGCGAAGGCGCACGCGTGGCCGGGTTGGGTGGCACGCGCAATTGTGACTGGTTCTTCAGCTCGGAAGCCGTGCTGCTGGACACGGCCGGTCGCTACATGAACGATCAGGAAGAAGCCGGCAAATGGCGCGCCTTTCTGCAATTGCTGCGTCAGCACCGCCAGCGCAGACCGCTCAACGGCCTGATTGTCACCGTCAGCATTCATGACATCCTGCAGTCCTCGGTGGAGGACCAGGAGCGCATCGCCAAGCGCCTGCGCGAGCGCATCCAGGAAACCCACGCGCTGCTGGAAGTGCGTCTGCCGGTGTATCTGGTGTTTACCAAGTGCGACCTGGTCCCGGGCTTCGTGCCGTTCTATCGCCAGCTTGACGACGTGGCGCGTGGCGAAGTGATGGGCAAGACCTTCCCGCACAAGGGCTTCGAGCAAGCCGACTGGGGCCAGCGCTTCGGTGTGGCGATGGAAGAACTGATCAATTACTGGAAACAGATCGCCAACCAGCAACTGGTGCTTCAGGACATCCAGGTCACTCGTCAGGACACTGCGGTGTATCGCTTCCCACTGGAGCTGGAAGCCTTGAAACCGCGCCTGCTCCTGTTCGTCGATGCTCTGCTGCGCGCTAACCCGTATCAAAGCGCCGAGATGCTGCGCGGCTTCTACTTCACCAGCGCACTGGACGCCGATCAGCCCGAGATGGGCGGTCATACCCGCCAGGTCACCGAACGATTCCAGCTGGAAAGCGAGCAGGAAGCTGTCGATGGCAATGTCCAGCCGCACCCGCTGTTCATCAACAGCCTGTTCCGCAAGGTGATCATCCCCGATCAGCATCTGGTGGCGCTTTACACCACCAACCACCGCGAACGTCGCCGCAAGGCCGCCTGGATCGGTGGCGCAAGCCTTGTCGCGTTGCTGCTATGCAGTCTGTGGGGCTGGTCGTACTGGAACAACAAGGACAACATCCAGTCCATCTCCAGCGAACTCGCTCAGGCCGCAGCCGAGGACAGCAAGGCCACCGGGCAGTACACCGAGTGGCAAACGCTGGATCGCATGCGCTTCTGGACTTCGCTTTACTACGATCGTCATCACGACGAAGGCGTACCACTGCGCTTGCGCCTGGGTCTTTACCGGGGCTATGACGTCGAGCCGCTGCTGCGCACGCGTTACTTCAACCGTCTGGAAACGGTGATGCTCAAACCGACCGCAGACAACCTGACGCGCTCGCTTTACCTGCTGACCACCATCAAGGTCTACCAGCGTAATGCCAAGGACCTGATGCCGGTCACCGGTGTGGACAGTGTCGAGCCCAAGGCGCTGCCGCCGGATAACCGCGCGCAATCCATCGCTGCCTTCGGCAAGGCCACGCTGGACACCTACGTAATGTTGTCGCGCGCCCAGCGTGAAAAGGCTGACCCGGCGTTCCTGAAAGCGAAGATGCCTGATTACTGGTACCCGGCCATCGCGCGTCAGACCGGCAAGACCATCACCGCGAATGCCGAGGCAGGCTCCAATCAGGATTACGAGTACGCCAGCCGACAGATCAACTTCTACAGCGATCAGATTCACGAACTGGACGTGCCGCGGATTCTCGACAACGCATTTCTGACATCCAGTTCGCGTAATTACATCAACAGCCTGTTGACGCAGTCGTTGAAGGCTATCGAAACGATAACGCTGGAATCGGACACGCTGTTTGCCTTTGGTCGTGCCGATTTCCAGAGCCTTAAAACCGAAGGTCAAAATCAGTTGAGCGCGATCGCCGGCAAGCTGTTGAGCACACCGAACATCGGCAAGATCGTGATTGCAGGTCACGCTGACCAGCTGGGCGACCCGCAGAGCAACATGCAGGTGTCCAAACAGCGCGCGCAGACCATCAAGACTTACCTGGTCGGCAAGGGCGTGCCCGCCGAGCTGGTGGACGCGGTTGGTGAAGGCAGCGAGAAGCCTCTGGTCAAATGCGATATGCAGCAACCCAGAGCTCAGCTGATTCAGTGCCTTGAGCCGAATCGACGCGTGGAGATCGAAGTACGCGCGCTCAATTGATCGCGCGTTGGCGAGCAAACCGAAGCCCGGGTTGTCCATATGAGACCTTGGCCGTGGCAAGAGAACCTTTCTTGATCGTTTCAGGAAGGTTAATCAAAAGGGCCGTGTTCTGTCCGCAGACGCCACGGCTTTAAATGAAGAAGGAGAAGCAGAAAATGGCATTTGACGCATACATCCAAATCGACGGCATCCCAGGCGAAGTTCTGGACGACAAGCACAAGGACTGGATCGAAGTGTTGGGCTACGAGTTCGGCGCTACCCAGGCCACCTCGGCGACCGCAAGCTCTTCGGGCGGTGCTTCGTCCGAGCGCGTTGCACTGAGCGACTTCAGCATCCGCAAGTCTGTGGACAAGGCTTCCGCCAAGCTGTTCGAAGCGTGCTGCAAGGGCACTCACATCGCCAAGATCCAGCTGAACGTCAACCGTGCAGGCGGCGACAAGCTGACCTACCTGACCATCAACCTGGAAGAAGTGGTTGTGTCTTCCGTGAAGGCGGTTGCTGGCGGTAGCCAGAAAGGCGAAGACAACGCAGTCAGCGATCTGCCGATTGAAGAAATCAGCTTCAACTTCGCTCGCATCAAGACTACCTACACCCAGCAGAGCCGTTCCGATGGCCAGGGTGGCGGTAACGTCACTGGCGGCTGGGACCGCACTGCGAACAAAGTATTCGCATAAGTCCGTGACACATCGGGTCGCGCAAGCGGCCCGTCTTCAACACCGTGTCTGCCCAGGCACGGTGTTCTTTTATCCTCTGATCAGAGTTGACTATGTCTGAATTTCTCAACGACCTTTCGCTTGCCGATCTGACGGCACCCATCAACGGGGGAAGTGGCGAGGACCTGAGCTTTTCCACCCTGTTCGATCAGGTCAAGGAAGCTCGTCGAGCAGACCCCGACTACCTCACCCAAGGTGACTGGCAAACCGATCTCAAGTCCTCGGACTGGGAACAGACCATCACGTTGGCCGCACAGGGCCTTGCCGAACAAAGCAAGGACCTGATGCTCGTCGCCTGGCTCAGCGAAGCCCTGGCGCACAAATACCACTTCGTCGGCATCACCTTCGGCCTGACCGTGGCCGAGCGGATCCTGCAAACTTTCTGGGACGATCTGTACCCGTCTCTGGAAGATGGCGTAGAAGAACGCGCTGCCCGCCTGGCCTGGCTGAAAACCACACTGACCGAAGTCGTCGGCGGGCTGCCGATCACCCAGGGGCAGAACTTTGGCCTGTTGCGCTACGACGAGTCGCGCCACGTTGAAAACCTCGCGCTGCAAAATCCCAAGGCCATGCAGTCCGCTGTTGAAGAAGGCAAGATCAACGCCGAAATCTTCCAGCGCTCGGTGGTCCTGACCGACTCGGACCATCTGCGCCTCAAGGCCAGCGAAATCGCCGCCAGCTTGTACGCTTGCCAGCAGCTCCAGGCCACTGCCGATACCCTGTTCGGCCGCGACGCGCCGAGCCTTGTCACCCTTAGCGACATCCTGCAACGCGCCGGGCAACTGACCGAAAAACTGCTCAAGGACCGCGGCATCGAACTGAGCCCTGCCCCCGCCGCCGCTCAGGCCGCCCCCGAAACCGTCGTCGACCAACCCGCAGGTGCCGTAATGACCCAGGCCAGCCAGGACAGCGCGTCCGCACCACTGCGCACCACCCCGACCACACGCGACGAAGCCTTCACCATGCTCGCCGGCATCGCGCAGTTCTTCAAAAACACCGAGCCGCAAAGCCCCGTCCCGTACCTCATCGAGCGCGCCATCAAGTGGGGCAACATGCCGCTGGAAGGCTGGCTGAACGACGTCATCAAGGACAGCAACGTCGTGGACAGCATTCGCGATGTGCTGGGTACGAAAGAGCCTAAGCAGTAAGGGCGATCTGGTGGATCGGTCTGTATGAAGGTGCGTACAGACCGTCGGGAAATGCACCACGAGGCGAGTCTGTCTGTACGACTGACGTGCCCATGATTTACCCGTATTTTGTGTCGTACCCAGCACTGCAACAGGGAACGACCATTCACAGGATTCACACACATCAGGGATTAGAGAATGAACACGTCAGACCCGGTAAACGCATCAGGCCACTACAGCGACAAATGGAAAGAACGCTTCGCCTTTTTTGAAGCGCACGGCGGCCCAAGCGCACCGGGGTTCAGACCCGCGCTCAAGCAACTGCCCTTTCTGAAAAAAGTGAAAATCAACTTCAACTTCTTCGCGTTCTTTTTTGGGCCGGTTTATCTGTTCATCCTGGGGCTGTGGAAGAAGAACCTGTGCATTATCGCGATCATGATAGTGGTTTCTGTCGTGCTGAACATCGTGATGGACATGTTTGAGTTCCGCTACGCCAAGGAGGCGAGTTCTGCGCTGGGTTTTGTGTTTAATGCGTTGTATGGGCAACTGACCAATTATGCGTATTACCTGAAGGAAGTGAAAGGCGAGCAGAGCTGGAATCCATTTGAGGGCTTGCGTTTGTGAGGCGTGGAGCGTGTCAGCTGAAGGGTAACGCCGAGTGTGCTGGTTTCTCATCTGCAGGCTTCCGTGGTGGCTTTATGGATGTTCCAGCGCAAGCCGTCGCGAAAATAGAGTCCCGTGTCTATGAGCTCGCAAAAACTGCATGGGAAAATGACATGTATAAAAATCCAGCGATCATAATCGAGATTCTTGCGCTAGTTTCATTAGCCTTTTTTACTGCTTATGCACCTGTCAAAACGCTGTTTTTATTATCCACAGGTAAGAATCCTCTCGATAACGTCGCTCGCGTCTCTTACGTAGCGTCTGCCTGCTTATCGTTTGGCGGAGGTGTCTACGCATTACTGTTTGCCATGGTTCTAAATTCCGATGACTCCAAGTATGTGGGCGCATTCCCTTGGATAGCGAGCTACCTGTTTCTCCAGGCCTTGGTAATGGCGATTTTGATCCGTTTAACAAGAGCCACTTCTAAAATGGACAAATACATATGACCGCTCAGCTTTTGCTAGTCCACTCTTGACTTAGCTGTATCGCACTCATTCAACACGGCATGAAGCCATCACCTACAGGGAAGCAAGTATGCGACCAATCATCGTGATCAACGATCCTACCTCCGATGCAGGTCAGGTCCTCGAGGGATCGCCCAGCACGTTCATAAACGGTTTGGCCGTGGCACGGGTCGGGGACCGAGTGTCCTGCCCGCATGGCATCGGGACCATCGTCAGCGGGGATGAAACCCTGCTGGTGGATGGTCGCCCGGTTGCTCGGGAAGGTGATTTTATCTCCTGTGGTGCGCGGCTGATGACAACGCAGCAGGATACCGTGGACCTCTAAGGAACAGAGATGAACACAACACTCAGCAGCAACGCACCGGGAGCTTGACCATGACCACACCTTCACTCACCACTCCGGTCGCTACCAGCAAGAACATGTCGTGCAACATCAATCTGCCGTGGTTTGTGCAGGGCACCGAGTATTGCCCGACAGAGGCTACGTTTGAGCCGTTGGTCAATGGCGAGCGTGCGTTTGGTGCTGTGTACGATGCAATCATGGCTGCCAAACAGAGTGTTGAGATCATCTGCTGGGGGTTTCAGCCTTCGATGTATTTCAAGCGTGGCGATAGCTGCTCGTTATGTATTGGTGAGCTTCTGGCACTGAAAGCCCAGGAAGGGGTTCAGGTCAAAGTCCTCTGCTGGTATGACTCGACCCACATGGCCCAATCGATGGAGAATCCGACACCCGGCGATAACGTCAGCAACTGGGCACCCGGCCTTGATGATTTTTTCCACGCTACCTCTATTTCAAAAGAGTTAGGCTTTGATCGCGTGAACAAGAAGCTTGAAGAGTTGCGCGCTAAAGGCGAACAGAATCGCAACAAAGACCAAATCGAGATCGACAAGTTGTGGTACCGCCAGGTTCGCCTCGCCTACACAGGCGCTGAAACCGGCCCTATCGAATTAGGTCAACGCTTTTTTCGCGTGATGGGATGGGCCGATGAAGAATCTATCAAAGATACGACTTTACAGTTCGTCACACGCGACTTCTCTGTATCTGACCGAGTGGAAATTGCATGGCGATTAGCGATGGAAGCACTTGATCAAGATCGCAGTAAAACAAATAAAGTAATGAGTACCACGGCTATGTTTCTCGCACCGACTCACCACCAAAAAATGGTGCTGGTAGATTACGAGAAGCCCGAGCTCGCGGTTGGCTTCGTGATGGGGCACAACACACTGGATGCTTACTGGGACAAGGACGACCATGCCTATGAGCGAATGGCCGCGCAGAAAGGCCGAAACGGGGCGACACCTCGACAGGATATTTCGAGCCGTGTCACCGGCCCCATTCTTGAATATCTGAATCAGAATTTTTGTGAGGCTTGGGAGAAGGAAACCCATATCAATTTGCTTCCCGCTCGCAAGCACATTGTTGATCAGCTAAAGGCTCGCCAAGCCTATGGCACGCCACTCATGGCGCAGATCCTGAGAACTCGCAGCCAAAGCAACGTGAGGGATATTGAAAAGCTTTACCTGAAGGCGGTAAACAATACGACCCAGTTTATCTACATTGAGAATCAATATTTCCGCTGGCCGCCGCTCGCGGAGAAGATCAAAAGCGTTGTCCAGAACCTTCTGGATGGTGGTCGTGATCTGGAAGTAGACGGTCCCGTATACCTATTCGTTGTTACGAACTCGTCTAACGAAGGCATGGGGGACGGATCTGTCAATACATTTCGCATGCTAAAGCAACTGGGGCGCCCAGAACTACTGCCGGGAGTTGCGAGGGCCGAGCGGCATGACGAACTGATGGATGAATTATACGCCGCTAAGCAGGAAGAGCTCTTGGCAACTCAAAAAGCTGCGGCCTTCAATCAGGTCCACGGGATTGATCATACTGAACGAGCCGCCCGCATTTATGAACCGCTGAAAAATAAGCTGGCAGAGGCCCGAGCAAAGGTCGCGAGGCTGGAGCAGGAAATGCCCGAAAAAGATGCCGAGATTGTAACGCCTTCAGAGATCGAGGGTCTCAAGATACATATATGCACGCTAGTAGCACCTGACTCCCCTCCAAACGACTGGATGGATGTCTATGTGCACAGCAAACTGATGATCGTCGATGACGTATTTACTACTATCGGCTCTGCCAATATCAATACTAGAAGCATGCAGGTAGATACCGAACTGAATATTTGCGTTGAAGATCCTTCCGTGACGAAACCTCTGCGTGAGCATTTGTTTGGTATACATACAGGTAAAACAACAACTGAACTCGATATAAAAGAAACGTATAGAAAATGGCAGGACATCATGGACAACAACAAAAGCAACAGAGCTCAAGGTACACAAGATACTCCAGCAGCAGAGCCTAATAGCCCTGTCGCCTCACTGGTCGAGTTCTTACAAGAAAGCCCAGCCAGAAAAAACCTGGATTAACAATGAAAATTAATTTAATTAGTCTTTGCCTACTGCTAGCTTTAACAGCCTGTTCAAAAAAGGACGATGAAATGCCAAGCAAATCACAGATCGACTTTGCATATGAGCGATTAAAATTTCAATGCTCGCACGAATCTGACGTTCTACAGAAACCAAATGAAAAATCTGACATTCTTTATAAGTATGCGCTTTTCCTAGAAAAACAAAAAAAAGAAAAAAACTACGATCAGATTGCAAGATTTTATCGTATTTCTGCCGCATATGATCATTACAAATCAGCTACCAACTTACAAAACTTGCTTTCAAGCGGTCGCGCAAAATCACCAGACCCCAGAAAAGAAACGATTGACCTAGTGGAAAAATACATCTCCCAAAACGTGCCCAGTGCCTACTATGACATGGGGCATTATCTTGAAATAGGATATGGAGTAAAGCAAGATATCCCTAGTTCTCGCGCTTACTTTCGTAGAGCAGCTGACCTCGGCAGCCCTGACGCACAGTATTACATAGCCGAGCTACTGACTAAAGTGCCTAATACTGCAGATATTTCGCAGTCAATGTACAAGTGCGCAATGGAACAAGGCCATTCGATGGCTGGAAGAAGATACGCTAGCTATGCCTCAGTCACAAAATCCTACGAAGACGCCGTAGTCGGTTATCAACTCTCAACTAAAGATGGAGATGATATCAGTGCTCATCGCCTGGCACGCGGTTTTGAAGATAGAAAACCTTCTGACAGACTTTATTATTTAGCTTTGAAAAAAGATGAAGAGCGCGTCGCAAGATACGACAAAATTAGCGATTTCTTATTACATCATGAACATCTGGGCGCCAAGATCTCTGATCTGGATGACATTGTTCCACTGCCCCCAGCACCTTTGCCAGAGTGGGACGGCACGTTCAAATGGAAGCGTGATCGTGATGCCGCTGCACCACCTTCG